>NZ_LECT01000014.1 GCF_001027925.1 Rhodopirellula islandica
CCCCGTCACCGCCCCAACCACCCGAATTTTTCAATTTACAATTTCCAATTTCACTTTTTCAATCCATCCCAGCTCGCCTGTCGCCGCTCCGCGGCTTGCCGAGCGTGTGGGGTAACGCCCAAAACCTCGGGTTGAAAACCCGAGGCTGACAACTGTCACCGCTCCGCGGCTGTTCGATCAACCAAACACACCCAGTCGCGGAGCGACGACAGCCGAAAGCCTTGGGTTTCAACCCAAGGTCATCCGCCCACGACACAAAAGTCCCCCAGTCGCGGAGCGACGGCAGGTGGCGATCGACGGGCTTGGAAGCCCATCGTACGTGCTATCGGGGCTCATCCGACGAAAGGGGCATGCCGCTCGCTTGAACTCGGATCACTTGCCGCTGTACCAGACGCCTCGCCGCCATTGGTGCAACTGCAGTCGACGCAGGAAATCATCCGGCAGTGACGGCAGGGCTTCGGTGGCCACATTCAAGGCGACTTGTTCCACATTTCGCATGCCGACGATCACCGTTTGAACGGCCGAGGGAGCCATTGCGAACTTGATCGCGGTGGCGGCCAACGAGTAGTGCTCCTCCAGCCCGAACTCTTTCAAGTCATCGCGAATCGCTTCGACTCGTTTGGACGTGCGTTCCATTCGGTCACCGGCAAAGTAGCCGGACCGAAAATCGTCTTTTGGGAACGAATGGTCGGCGGGATACTTGCCGGTCAAGGCACCTTCGTCCAGGGAGACGCGAACGATCACACCGGTTCCGGTTTCTTCGGCGACGGGCAACAACTGCGCCGCAGGTTCTTGTTCAAAAATGTTGAACACCACCTGCACCACGTCGACCAATCCATCTCGCATGAGCTGGATCACGCAGTTCTGATCTTGCTCAGGGGTGCACAGACCGATGCGGTTGATTTTGCCTTCCTGGCGTAGTTTCTGAAGCACGAGCAAGGGCTGCGGGTCATCGTTCCAAGCCGCCGTCCACGAATGCAATTGCAACAGATCGAGGCATTCGACGCCGAGGTTGCGAAGACGCTCCTCGACATTGGCCCGAATGTACGCGGCCCCGTAACGATCTTGCCAACGACAGTAGGGGCTTGGCGGCCAGGGGCCCTCCGAAGGCGGCGTCTTGGTCGCCACGTGAATCTTTTCCCGCATCGATGCGGGCAATTGTTTCAGGAACCGGCCGATGACCTGTTCACTGCGACCGTCCCCGTATCCGGGTGCGGTGTCGATGAAAGTGACCCCATGCTCGATGGCATGCTGAAGCGTCGCGAGGGAGGCGTCGTCCTCTTGAGCGCCCCACTGCCCGCCCAGGGCCCATCCACCGAAGCCAAGTTGAGAGACCGGGAAACCGTCGTGGCCAAGCGGGACTTGTTTCATAGCAAACGTTTCACGTCGTGAGTTTCTGGGGGGGTAAAAAAAGAATGGGTCTGGAAAGCGATGACGATTATCGGGCCGGTTCGTTCGACTCAAAAGGAAGTTGCCCGCTTTCGGGACGAACCGACCCGATCGTCTCAACTGGAATCATGCTCCCGTCCGAAATCCTTTCTCAGCGGCGACCCGAGGGTCTCGGTTAGCCCGGTAAGCAGAATCCTTGGCAGGTGCAGTGGTGCGAAAATTGTCCAACATCCCGCGTTTGTCGATCGTCGTCCCCCATGGTGGTGATGACGCGGCTTTCGAATCCTCGCTCGCAAGCGTATTGCAGCATCGCCCAGATGGGTGTGAGGTGATTGTGTCCCATGACGGGAACTATGACGACCCGTTTGATTTGGCCGAGGAGGTTCGGTTTGTCGACAGCGGCTCAACCAACGTTCTCCGCCAAATCACCGACGCAGCTGAACTGGCAATGGGCCGGTTCGTGCACGTCGTCGCGGACGGGCATGTCGCCACCGCGGACTGGACCGATGCGGCACTGGCCCAATTCGAAGGCCATGAGACTGGCGTCGTCGTGCCCGTTGTCCGCGACCCTGAATCGCAGCGGATCGAACACGCGGGCTGGCGAACGACCGCCTCGTCCGCCTGTGGACCGATCGGCTTCGGTGACAAACAAGTCGCTCGGAAAGCCGCCGCTCGCGTCGAAGGAGCCTTCCTCGCCGCGTCGTTCTGGCGCCGAGATCTGCTTCGCAGCTTGTCCGGAACGTATCGCGGCACCGACACCATCGAGGCCTCCGTCGGCTTCGGTCACCTGGTCACGCAAGCCGGCTGGCGATGTGTGATTGCCGAAGACAGCGTGATGGGAGTGGACTTCGAAACCGAAGTGCTCGACTACGATCTTCGCATCCAGCGGAACCATCGTCGACTGCAAGCCCTGTCGGACCACCTTCGCAGTGGTGGATCAGCGGGATGGGGACGCGGCGTGCAACGTCTGCTCACAACCACTCTGGCGGGCGGACTTCGCCCCTCGAGTTTGCTCGCAGGACTTCGACGGATGACCGCTCCCTTGGCCGGAAACGCGATCTCGCGTTCCGTGCAAACCGCGGGTGTGTTGTCCGTTGACGACAATCCCGAAACGTTGCCAATGCCAGCGATGGACCGCGAACCGCTTCGACGCGCGGCTTAGCCGGACGCGTTGCGTCTCGGCTCAGCCCATTGGAATAGCTGCTCGGACGACGGTCTTGCATGACCGTCGCGACTCGTACGATGGTCTTCCAAGACCGTCGCTCGGGTTTGGCTGGGCTCGGAAGCCCCGCCTACGATTCACTCGCCTACGATCTCACTCGGGAACAATCCGCAGCACCAAGTTGTTGCGGTGGATCACGTTCTCGTAGGGGCGATGCCCGAGGATCCATTCGATTTGCTCGCTGGGCTTGCCGGCGATGCGAGCCACTTCTTGGCTGCGATAGTTCGACAAGCCACGTCCGAACTCCTTCCCGTTGGGACCAACCAAGCGGACCACATTCCCGTGAGCAAAGGTTCCTTCGACTCGCTGAATGCCGATCGCGAGCAAGCTTCGGCCTTGCTTCTGGATCGCGTCCACGGCACCTTGGTCCAGGTGCAGCGTCCCTGCCACGTTGGCGGAACTGCCGATCCAACGTCGCCGCCCTTTCAACGAGCGTTTAGGCGGAACGAAGAAGGTTCCCACCGCTTCGCCCGCGAAAATGCGATCCAGCACCGTGTCGTCGTTGCCGGGGCCGATGATGGTCGGATGCCCGTGTGAGTTGGCCAGCTTGGAAGCACGCAACTTACCGCCCATCCCGCCTTTGCTGACCGCGGAAATCTGGTCATCCACCAACGCCATCACCCCATCGTCCACGCCGTGGACCATGCGAATCGGCTGGCTGTCTTCCGCGTCCGGGTGACCATCGTACAACGCCGAAACGTCGGTCAACAAAATCAACATCGCATCGTTGAAGAGGCCCGCCACATGCGCTGCCAAACGATCGTTGTCACCGAAGGTCGTTTTCAGTTCCGAAACCGCCACCGAATCATTTTCGTTGACGACCGCGATCGCGCCGAGTTCATCGATTCCATTGAGCGCGTTGCGAACGTGCAGGTAACCACTGCGGCGTCGGAGGTCATTGCGAGTCAGCAGAACCTGCGCGGCGTGTCGCCCTCGTTTCTGCAGCGATTTTTCGTAGGCACCGATCAAGTCGGCTTGCCCAATGGCGGCGATCGCTTGCAGGGTCTTCAAATCGGTTGGACGCTGGGGCAACTTCAGCTTGGCAACGCCAGCGCCGACAGCACCGCTGCTGACCATGATGGTTTGCCGTCCGGTGTCCGCGATGCGGCATAGCTGCTCCGCCAGTCGATCCACGCGTTCGAGATCGAGCTTGCCGTCCGAAGTGGTGAGGACTCGCGTCCCAACCTTGACGACCACACATTTCGTTTCATCGAGGATCCGTTGCCGAATGGCGAGATCGTTGAGTTCAGTGGATTCTTTCAAAGCGTTGATTGCAATTCAGCCAATTGGTGCATGTCGTCTTTCAAACTGCTGTACAACGATCGGTACACAGGAAAGAGCTTGTTGTAAGTGTTTTTCGCGGAACGCTCCGCTTTCGTTTCGGCGGCCACTTCAATGGTCGCCTGGCAAGCCTGTGCGATGTGTTTGTAGGCTCCGTCGCCGACCGCGGCGAGCAGAGCGACACCGAAGGCCGGCCCCTGTTCCACCTTCAAGGTGGTGATCTTTTTGCCAAACACATCCGCCTGCATTTGACGCCAAAAGACGTTTTTGCTGCCGCCACCGCTGGCGCGGATTTGGCGAACTGGAACGCCCAGTGACTCGATGATCTCCAGGCTGTCTCGCAGAGCAAACGTGATGCCTTCCATCACCGCACGGGTCATTGCTGCTCGATCATGAGTGAGATTCATGCCGACGAAGGCACCGCGAGCGTTGGGATCCGCGTGCGGCGTCCGTTCACCATTCAAGTAAGGCAAGAACAACATCCCACCGCTGCCGGCGGTCGCCTTTTCAGCTTCCGCCGTCGCGGCCTCGAACCGTTTCGAGGCGGGCACACCTGCCAAACCTTGCAAGACCTGATCCACCCACCATTGCAGCGAACCACCGCTGGTCAAGTTCACCCCCATCATGTGCCACTTCCCACGGACGGCGTGGCAGAACGTGTGAAGTCGCCCAGATGCATCGACGTTGGGTTCGTCACTGTGGACAAACATCACGCCGCTGGTTCCGATCGACGTGCTGAGCAAACCCGATTTCACGATGCCGTTGCCGATCGCACCCGCAGCGCAGTCGCCCGCGCCCCCGACGACTTTGCAATCCGTCGTCAACCCGAGTGCCTTGGCCGCCTCTTTGGTCAGCGTGCCGGTGACGTCTTCCGACTCCACCACACGTGGCAACAAATCAGGGGACAAATCCAGTTTCCCGAGCAATTGCTTCGACCAATCACGCTTTTTCACGTCCAGGAACAACGTGCCGCTGGCGTCGCTGACCTCGGTGACATAGTCGCCGATCAGTCGCCGGCGGATGTCATCCTTGGGCAGCAAAACCTTCGCCAGTTTGTCGAAGTTGCGTTTCTCATTGTCACGCAACCAAAGCACCTTGGGAGCCTGAAACCCCGTCAGAGCAGGGTTCGCGACCATCCCGATCAGCTTTTCACGGGAACCGGCTGCCGACGTGATTTGATCACACTGATCCGCCGTTCGTTGATCGTTCCACAGCAGGGCAGGGCGGATGACATTGTCGTCTCGGTCCAAGAAAACCGAGCCGTGCATTTGTCCTGACAAACCGATCGCTTTCACGTCAGCCTTGTCGACACCTGATTTTTTCATCACCGCCTTGACGGTCTTTTTCGTTGCCGCCCACCAATGCTCCGGATCCTGCTGGGTCCAACCTGGTTTGGGTTGTTCCATCGGATATTCGGCGTTGGCCTCCGCGACCACTTGCCCCGTTTCGTCGATCAGCAGGGTCTTGGTGCCGCTGGTGCCAATGTCGATGCCGAGATAGTGAGCCATGGTGCGTTGCTTCAGTGCAATGAATTCAAAGACAAGGGGGGATGAGAGCCGCTCTGAGAAAGCGAACTGGCGGGTAGTATAACGCGTACTTGCGTTTTCAACCACGCAACCAACCTTCCAACTGACGTCCCACGAGCTCCCACGATGCCTGCGAAAACTCGCCTCGCGAAGATTGAATCTGCCGATCGGGACGCGTTTCGTTCCGCTTCCGCCGACGATGCCGAGCAGCATCCGGCGATCCTAGCGTCGTCTTCGAGCCGCTCAATCCATTCCCAAAACACCCCACCAACCCTCTGGCAGCGCCGCCAGTGGTTGGCCTGGACGTCCATCGCCGGAACCGCCGTTTTGACGGGTTGCCGCGAATCCTCCTCGACCGACGAAGCCGAATCGGCGTCCATCATTCGGACCGACGTGCCACTTCGAATCGTTTGGACGGGAACCGATTC
Source organism: Rhodopirellula islandica (assembly GCF_001027925.1). Classification (NCBI taxonomy): domain Bacteria; kingdom Pseudomonadati; phylum Planctomycetota; class Planctomycetia; order Pirellulales; family Pirellulaceae; genus Rhodopirellula; species Rhodopirellula islandica. The sequence goes on from NZ_LECT01000014.1 coordinate 5,847, forward strand.
CGACGCCGAAACGTTGCGTCGAACCTGGCAATCGATCAGCGAACAACCGCTCCAAATCACCGTGGTCACGCCGCCGACGGAGTCCGCATCGTCCCAGGATTCCCCCGACAAACCCGATGGCGACGCTGACCAAGAAGCATCGATTTGGGATGCCGCAGCCAAGGCTGATGTCATCGTCTTCCCACTCAGCCAGTTGGGCGAAATGGTGTCGCGGGAGCGGATCATGCCATCGCGAAAGTCTCCATCCGGGACGAAACCGAACCCACCGGCGGTCCGAGTGGCCACGACGTTCGGACAAGAATCGCGAGCCCTCTGCTTGGGCGGGGCCTTGCCCGCTTTGTTGGTTGGCGAGAAAGCGACCTCCAAGGTTTCAACCTCCTCCACGATCACCTGGGACGACCTCGAAAAGCTTGCCGCAGAGTTTCCAGGAAAAGTCGCCGAGCCAACCGCGGAGGGCTGGGCTGGCGTGTCCTACCTTTGGCGACTCGCTTCGGTCCTCAGTGCCAGCTGGTTGTTTGACCGCGACACGCTGGAGCCGTTGCTGACTCAACCCGAATACGTCGACGTCTTGCGTCAGATGGTCGCCACGACCCAGCAGGGGCCTGATTCATTCATGACTCCTGGCGAAATCTTTCGCAATGTCGGTTCCGGTAAACTCGTTGCTGGCATCGGATTCCCGCAAGTCGAAATCGACCCAGTGGATGAAGATGACGAGTCCGCCTCAGCCGGCAACGTCCAAGTTTCCGGCTTGCCCATCGCCGAGCGCGGCGTGGCCAATGCCGACGGCGTGATCATGGAACGAACCGGCCGCGCGGTGTTCGCGCCGCAAACACTCGCGGGATCACTCGCCGCATCCTGCCGCCAGACCGCCGCCGCGAATCAGTTTCTCAAATGGTTGGCGGGAGGCGAGGGCAGCGAACCGTTGTACCGATCGATTCCCGGCCTGCAGCACCCCACGACCGAATCATCGATTGATGGTGCCGCCGGTGGCAACTACCAACCCTGGTTGCGATCGGCCTGGCAGAACCCCAACGTGATGCCGCCACTGAACCTGGTCGGCGGAGATCGCTACTTGGCAGTGCTGGATTCAGAGATCCGCAAGTGCTTGACAGGCGATCAAAGTCCTGAGGACGCTTGCGCCGCGATTTCCGAATCCTGGTCCGAACTGCACAAGGAGTACGGCGTGAAGAAACAAAAGCGTTCCTGGCAGCAGGCCCTCGGACTTCTTTGAAGCAGGTCAGCAGGAATGATTGGGCACAACCATGTGAGCCGTTTGGGCGTTGGCCTGGACTGCGAAAACTTGAGGGTTAACACGAACAATGCGGCATACCTTTTGGTTCTGTCTCACGCCCCAACGGGGCGGCCCTAAGGACCACGTGAACAACAAGTGACGTAGCGGAAGGGCGCGAGCCCTCCGGTTCCTCACCGGGCGGCTTGCGCCACACCGCTAACATCGTCACTTATTGTTCACGCGTGGCTAGCCGTAACCCAGGGCGTTGCCCTGGGCTGTCATAACGCTGCCCGGTTGGGGCGAAGTCGTGGAACAGAACTTGCGCAAACCGATACGCTCCACAACATCAAACATTCAGCAGTCCAGCGTTGGCCCCGGCGGGATGGAGAGTATTTCTTGGAGGCTCGTTTTCCGGGGGGTACGCTGCTACGCAGCAACCCCCGGCTACCATCTGAAATCCCTACCGGGACGAAGAAAGACAGCATCCAGAAGAAAAGTTGCATCCGCTATCAGAACGCCGATCGCGAACGTTTCGGTCTGGCTCAATACTCGAAACGTTTGAGATTCGGAAACATCGCTTCGAGTTCTTTGGCGGGGGCTTCTTCCAAACCAAGATTGGTGACGAACAAGGTTTCCAATTCTTGCAGTGGCTCCAGTTGCGGCAGGGAATCCGGTGCCACGCTGGTCTTGCCCAAGTGCAGCAACTTCAAGTGAGGCAGCGAGACGATCACCGGGATGGCTTCTTCGGTGATCGCAGGGCAATTGTCAATGTTCAAGATCGTCAAGGATGCTTTGCCTTCGAACGCCTTCAGGGACTCGTTGTCGATCTTGGTCAGCCAAAGATTGATCTTTTCCAAGCCTTCGATTTTCGCGATCGCCGGCATTCCCTGGGGACCGAAATCCGTTTCAGCCAATTCGAGATCCTTCAAAGGCAGCTTTGAAATGGGATCAAATGCATCGCCAGTGACTTGAGTGCCTCGCAGGTTGAGTTTGGCCAGTTTTGGCAAGGAGGAAATGGACTCCAGCACTTTGTCCGTGACCGGCGAGTTCATCAACGATGCCTCCTGCAGTTCATTCAATTCGGCCAGAACACTCGCTCCTTCGTCCGTCACGGACGTGTCCTGAAACGTGACCCCGATCAATGCTGGCAAACCGGAAATCGTTTTGGCTTTCGCATCGTCGAATGATTTGCCATAAACTCGCAGCCGCTTCAGATGGGGCAGTGCCGCCAATCGCAAAACCATTCCGTCGGTCCAAGCCGCAGCCGGCACGAACAACTCGCTGACCGTGCTGGTGTTGGACAACAACTTCACCGCATCATCCAAATCGGACTCGGCCACTTCCCGCAGGTCAACGACCACGACATCATCGCCTCGCAACTTGGTTTTGGCACCCGCGACACCATCCCATGCGGACGCCAAACTCTCGCCCGTGGATTCTCCACTTTCCGATTGGTTGTCAGCGGGAACAGGGATGGTTTTGCTGCTGCTGACACCGCACCCGAGCGTTCCAATGACCAGGCAACCGACCAGCAAGCTTTGTGCGAGCCGAACTTGTGAGAGATTCATCGGAACTCCGCTGAAGTGAAATTGAGAAACAAAAAATGAACAGGGATGAAATCATCAGCGACCACGACTCAGACGAACTCGACGATTCGAACCACACGCCCAGCGAGGAATCCGCCATCGATCCCGTGCCCGAATGGCAACAATTGCTGAACGACGACCCGCTGCCTCAGGAAGAGGACTGGGAAACGTCCGAGTCAGCCTCCACGGATGCGGATTTGGACGGCACCTACGTCTGTGACAACTGTGGCGAGGAAATCGTGATTCCGCTGGACATCGCCGCTGGACGCGACCAACAGTATGTCGAAGATTGTCCGGTGTGTTGTAGCCCGAGCGTGATTCATGTCCATTTTGACGATTCCGATCACGCCGATGTGTGGGCGGAAGCCGAACAAGACCGCTACTGATCGACTCGACACACCGCCCCACTGAAACCATCCCCTGATTTCAATCAACATGAAAATCGAAACTTGGCTGACGCCCAACGCCGCTGGTGAATCCGAACGAACCCGTGCTTCGGTCGTCGTTGTCATCGACGTCTTGCGAGCGACCACGGTCGCGACCACCGCGCTATCCGCGGGCGCCAAATCGATCACGACCTGCGGTGAAATCGAAGAAGCTTTCGCGATGAAAACCGCCGCCGCACCCGACAACGTGCCGCTGCTGTGTGGCGAACGAGGCTGCCAGCCGATCGTGGGATTCGACCATGGCAATTCCCCCGGGGAATACTCGCCGGCCGGCGTCAGTGACCGCGAATTGGTGCTGACGACCACCAACGGAACCGCCGCGATCCAGGCAGCGGAAGATTGTGATCACATGTGGCTGGCCTGCTTCGCCAACTTGTCCGCGGTCATCGACCGCTTGGTTCGGTGGCACTCGGCCAACCAAGAGAATGATGCATTCGTGCGAATTGTTTGTGCAGGGACCAATGGCTGTGTCACCACGGAAGACGTGCTGTTGGCCGGTGCGATCATCGCGATGTGCCACCAACGTCTGGCCGACTCCCCTCGTTTTTACGACGGTCCGATTGAGCTTTTGAACGATTCAGGTGCCCTCGCGCTGTCCGCTTGGCAACACTGCATCACACACGATGGCGTCAACAGCTCCGAAACACTGGCCGAACGGCTAAAACTGACCCAAGGAGGCAAAAACCTGATTGCCGCCAACTACGCCGGCGATTTGGTGGATTGTGGCAGCATCGATGTCTTTGAGCTGGTCCCCACCAGGGACCAACGGGCCCCCGCTCGGTTTGTGGCGGGCTGATCCAAGACGACTTTCAATGCAAAAACGCATTCAGTTTGCTTGCTATTTCGACTAAACTGGCGGGTTGTCGAAAAGACTTCCGATCCACTCACTTGTTCCATTTGTCACGCCATGACGTTTGATTTGAAACGCTCTCTCCGCCCACTCGGCATCGCAGCCGTCTGCTCGATGGCAGCTGGGTCGATCCTTTCACCGGGCGCCTCCAATTCGGTGCACGCCCAAGAAGCCGCTGCGGAAACCAGCCAAGCGGCGATCGTTGGAATCGCCAGCGAAAAGCCCTCCGACGGCCCCTTCGTGGACCTGGGCGATGGTCGCTTCATGGTCTCTTACACTGAAAAAATCCCCGGCACCGACATCTCGTTTGAGATGGTCCCGGTTCCCGGTGGCACCTACACGATGGGCAGCCCCGAAGATGCCGACCCACGTGTGGAAGATGAAGGACCAACCGTTGAGATGAACGTCTCACCGATGTGGGTCGCCAAAACCGAGACGACCTGGGCGATGTACAAGGAATACATGCGAATGTACGCCGTGTTCAAATCGTTCGAAGCCGATGGCGTCCGCACCGTCGACGATTCCAACATGGCCGATGCGATCACCGCGCCAACTGAGCTGTACGACCCTTCGTTCACGTACGAGTACGGCGAAGAGCCCGAACAACCCGCCGTGACGATGACTCAGTACGCTGCTCAGCAATTCACCAAGTGGCTCAGCCTGATCACCGAAAATCAGTACCGATTGCCCACGGAAGCGGAATGGGAATACGCCGCTCGCGGTGGCACCACGACCGCTTACAGCTGGGGCGACAGCGCGGACGACATCGAAGACTACGCTTGGTACTTCGACAACTCCTACGACGGCCCTGCCCATGTCGGCACCAAAAAGCCCAACCCGTATGGCTTGCATGACATGCACGGCAACGCCGCGGAATGGACCGTCAACGAGTACTCCGAAGACGGGTACGAATGGCTCAAAGAGTCCCCTGTCGACAACGCCATCGACGCGGTTCGTTGGCCCGAAAACCCTTGGCCGTGCGTCGCTCGTGGCGGCAGCTGGGAAAGCGATCCACCGGAACTTCGCAGCGCCGCTCGCTTGGCTTCCGATGACGATGAATGGAAGAACGAAGACCCGAACTTCCCCAAGAGCCCCTGGTGGTTCACCGACGACCCTTCCCGTGGAGTTGGTTTCCGCTTGTTCCGTTCACTCGAACCACTCGACCGCGAAGCGCTGAAAAACTTCTGGGAGCCCACCGCCCTCGAAACGGTCGACGATGTTCAAAGCCGCATCGACGGTGGCCGAGGCGGATGGGGACTGGTCGACAAGGACCTGCCCGAAGCCGCCGCAGAATGATCTTCCGCCACAACGAAATCACGCTGGCGTGAGCTTCACGCCAGCGGCACCAGGCCCGAGTTCACTCGGGCCTTTTTTTATGCGCCCCGCACACCAGTGAGCGTGGCAGAAGTCATCCCGACTTTCGCGAACCAGTGAGCGATTCCAAACTCGCGCTGAGTTGCTCTACCGGAACGAGCCATACGACTCACTCGCTCGCACGCCATTGAACTTGATCCGAGGCGTCCCGCGTTTGATAGATCGCCTTCGCGGTTGCCCACGCTTCGTCACTGGAATCGTGAATCGTCAGGGCATACGGCGCACGCCAAGCGGCCAAAGCATCCACATCGCCGTACTTCACGATGCCTGGGACGAAACTCTCGTCGTCCTGGTGACGCAGGTCAGCGAATCGGAAACCATTCACATCAATCACGGCTTCGGTCAGAAACGGCCCCGCGATCGCCGCCGCAGGCAACGCATACGCCGCGGCGCCTTGGGGTGCCACCAACGTCACATCACCGGGTGAGTTCTGAAACGCGGAGATCACCGCCAAAACATCCCCGCAGCGTGTCGCTGGCAACGGCCGGTTGTAACCATACGTGAAGGCCGCCGAAGCACGTCGCGGCTGCGGGTTCGTTCGCTGCTTCCCTGCCTCCGCATCCGTGGGCATCGAAGCGATGTCGATCACGATCAGCACCTTGGATTGTTCCAATTGATCAGCCAGGGCAGCGGACCATTCGGGTTCGCCCGTCGACTCCTGAGCCGTTGCCTGAACCCACAGAACCGTTGTCGGTGGGGAAACATCCTGGGCCGATTTCGCGATCCATTTTTGAATCGGAATCTCACGCCGACGAGCCCGATCGACCACCACTCCCGAGACAACCGTCGCGCCCGATTCATGCTGCACTGGCTCCGAGAATTTCACCGACACGCCGGAAGTCTCTGGCAGGGGCAGGTCAAACAACGTCGCCAGGGCAGGGCGGATGGTTTCATCGAATCCCGCTGCCGTTGCAGACTGCCCCAGGCAATCTGCCAGCAAGCGTTCGCTTTGCTGGTCCCACCAACTCAGGACCGACTTTTCATGTTGGGGGCCTCGCTGCGTGGGGGCAGGGTGCTCGTCATCCCAGACCGCACCTTCCTCGTCGGTGATCGCAGGAAAATCGGTCTCAACGATGGGGGTCTCCAACCCAAGCCCCAAGTGCTCGTTCATCCATCCGTACATGATCCGGCGGGTCACATAGTTGTAGTTGTGCTTGAACTGCACCACCGATTCACACAACACATTCTCAGATTGCCCCATCATTGAATACAGTTGCTTCAGTTCGGGATAACCGTCCGACATCATCTTGATCGTCCAGTCATCGGCCGCCGTCATCCCCATGGGTTTGGGGGCCATCAAAGCGGCCAACTCCACGTTGCCCGTGCCAATGCGAAGCAAGCAGGCATTCTCGCAGGCACAGCCGCCTTGCATCGATGTCGACACCATCCCGTTGGGAAAGCTGGCCATGATTCGCGGCTCCAACGCATCCAACAAAATCGTTTGAGTCCCGCCGCCGCTTCCACCGGTGACCGCCAAACGGTTTGGATCCACATCCCCGAGCGAAGCCAGGAAATCAAAGGAACGCAACGCGTTGTAAGTTTGCAAGCCCAGGATCGATTGCAGACGAGCGTCGGCCGGCGTACTGAAGAACAACTCCGGATCCGATCCTGCGGGGACGACTTCTTCCTCACGAGTCTCATGGCGACGGTGAGCGAACTCATAGCCCAACTGCACGGAATCGGCGTAGCCGACCATGTCATAGATGAACGCCACACAGCCCATTCGAGCCAAAGTCGCACAGCGGGCCAACTTTGGAAGACTACCGGATTCCATGTACAGCTCATCGCCGTTTGCGATCAACGCCTTCATCCGGTCCGCATCGTTACGCATCATCCGGCCACCGTGCCCGTGCGGGTTCAGCACCCCCGGACGCTTGCCGTCTGCATTGAGCCCACGCGAAAGACTTTCGCCGGCGGGACGGAACAACAACCCGGTCACAAAGTGGCCTGGCAAACTTTCAAAGTAGACCTTTTCAACCTGAAACCCATCTCGCTTCACAACCGAATGAATCGTGGCCTGGATCGGTGGCCGCGGCAACATGGGATGCAGGCCAGTCGCCATCGCGACACGCGTTCGAAGTTGCTCCGCCCGAGATTCCCATTGCTCCCGTGACTCAGGAACATCAAAGGGGAAGTGCCCATCAAGTGTCTTGAGATCCGGCAGATCCTCCGAAGCGACCGTTTCTTCCAACTTGGTCTCCTCGGCTTGCAGGTCGCGCGGCAAGGCGACAGAAACCAAAACCATTCCGGCGAGCAGAACGGCCAAGCCATTCCCAAACACCGAGTTCGGGACGTGTTTCACTATCGGTCGGGTTCTCATGGAGATCTCTTTGGCAGGAGGGGTGCTGAAACAGCGGAGGGGAAAGAGTGCGTTGAATTCTAAGCTTCCAGGACCGACGCGATGCGAGTTCGCATCCGGCCGATGGTCGGAAACATCGCGACGACACCAACCAAGGCGACCACAGCGCACATCAAATTCACGGGTGACCGGGTCAAAAACATCATCACAAAATTGATCACAGCGGTGCCCTCCAACATGGCTTGCCCGATCAATCGAGCCGTTTGGTCAGCCTGACAGAATCGACTCAGCGGCATCGGCATTGGCTCTCGCTCGGGCCACTGAACCCAGCTGCGAGCGGACGCGACCGCCCCTTCGGCGGCTTTCAATCTCGTTGCCGCCGCCGATCGCAACATCGCGGGAACCAGAAACGCCAACACCGTGTTGAACACCAACGCCGCCACACCAATCAAGACAAAGAGGGTTGGGTTGCCTTCGGGTGCATCGTCGCTTCCTATCACCCCCAAGATCACTCCGATGAACAAACATCCCGTGGCCAGCCCCAACGTGACCACCATTCCCTGAAAGGCCCAACCGGCCAAAGTCATGCCTCGCGAATCCATTGCGGAATGGGCGTCGGGGTTGGCGGCTGTTGAAGCGTCGTCGGACATTGGATTCATTCGTCTTGTCGAGTGCGATAAGGTGGTTGTGTGCAGCCCGGTGCTGCCCTTGAAACAGATTGCTGCGTTGACACACGTTGTCGACGACGCAGGACAAAGTTTACCTCTCAACCAACCCGCCTGCATTGCGTCTGTATTACACCGATCACTTTGACCTGCCGTTGCCTGACGGCCACCGGTTTCCGATGGCCAAGTACCGTTTGCTGCGCCAGAGGGTGGCGGAATCGGAGCATCATCGCGATGACGTGTTGGTCGTCCCCCAAGCTGCAACGGACGAGGAACTGCTGACCTGTCACACGCCGGATTATGTCCAACGGGTTCAAACGGGAACCCTGACCAAGCAAGAAATCCGGCGAATCGGATTCCCCTGGTCCTTGCAGATGGCCGAACGCTCGCGGCGAAGCACCGGGGCCACGATCTCAGCCGCACGAGCGGCCCTGGCCGAAGGAATCTCCGCCAATCTTGCCGGCGGCACCCATCACGCCTTTGCGGGCGAAGGGGAAGGCTACTGTGTTTTCAATGACGCCGCCGTGGCCATCCGAACTTTGCAAGCCGAAGGGCTGATTCAGCGGGCCGCGATCATCGACCTGGACGTCCACCAAGGCAACGGAACCGCATCGATCCTGAAAGAAGACCCAAGCGTTTTCACCTGTTCCGTGCACGGGGTCAAAAATTTCCCGCTGCGGAAAGTGCCCAGCGACTTGGACGTCAGTCTGCCAGACGGGACGGCGGATGAAGACTACTGTCAGGCATTGCAAATCGTTCTGAACACACTCCAGAAACACCAAAACCAATCAGGCCGATTTGAACTGGTCGTCTACTTGGCTGGCGCCGACCCATTCCAAAATGACCGCTTGGGCCGCCTGTCACTCACGATGGATGGGTTGCGTCAGCGCGATGAGATGGTGCTCCAGTGGTGTCATCAAAACGAATTGCCGGTGGCAATCGCCATGGCTGGGGGTTACGCTAGTAGTGTCAGTGAGATCGTTGATATTCACTCCCAAACCCTCCATGTCGCCAAAGTTTGGTCACTGTCCCGCTGAGCTTCTTTGATGTCGTCGATCACGCAAATCCTACGAAGTAGTCAAAAAGGTGACGCGGCCAAAACCGACCAGATGTTTTCGTTCTTGTACGATGACTTGCGTCGGATGGCGGGTCGATTTCTGCAATCGGAACCGCAGCGGGAACGCCTGAGCAGCTCTTCGCTGGTGCACCAAGCCTATGTCCGAATGGTCGACCAAGACCATGTGGACTGGCAGGGTAAAACGCATTTCTTTGCCATTGGTGCCACCGTGATGCGTCGCATTTTGGTGGACCATGCTCGACGCACCCACGCCCAAAAACGCGGGGGCGGCTGGATTCGACGTCAGCTGGACGACGAAGTCACCTTTCTCCTGGATCAGGATGACGATGTCGTTGCTCTGGACGAACTGTTGCTGCAATTGGCGGCCTTGAGCCCCAGGCAAGCTCGGGTGGTCGAACTCCGATTCTTCGGCGGCTTGGGAATGAAGGAGATCGCCGCGGAACTCAACCTGGGACTTCGGACCGTCGAAAAGGAATGGGCCATGGCTCGCGCCTGGATGCGTCGCGAACTCCGCGACCCAGACGACGACGCCAATGACTCCAGCGCCGACAACGCTGCCCCCGACGAAAAATCTTCGACCTCATGATGGATGCGGATCGTTACCAGCGTGTCCGTGACCTGTTCTGGGAAGCTGAAGAGATCGCAGAGGACGCGCGGGAAGAGTTCGTTCGCACCCAAGCGTCCGGGGATGAAGACCTGGTCCGCGAAGTCCTTTCGTTGCTGTCCGAGCACGATCCCGACGCGGCTCGAGTGGAAGGCACCGCATCTCGAAAGACGCCCGGAAACGGTTTGTCGCATTTCGGACAAGGCCTTCCCACACCACGCGAGACCACCGAATCCGAAGTGGTGCGTGCGATCCGCTCCATGGCAGACACATCCTCGGGTCCCACGCCGGATTCGGTGTCCAATCTCGACCGCCCCCCGCCGTCCAGGACCGCTGCATCCAACGGTGTTCGTGAGAGCCACACGGTGCACTCCGCGCAGCGCACTCATGCGATGCCGCGTCACGATGTCGATCGCCCGCAACCCACTCCCGGGCGACATCGAAAGACACTGACCTCCATTGGTCCCATCGACCGAGCCCAACAGTACAGCTGGTTGGTTTGGCTTCTCGCTGCCACCACCATCAGTTGCATCTGGTTGGTAGCAGCTTGGGTCGACCATCGACTTCGACAAGAGAAAGAATCGTCCGCCCAACGATCGTTGTCGCTGACACTCGACCTCTCCACCCTCCAAGTCGAGCGGCTTCTCCGTCGCGACAAACAGTTTGCAATCGACTTGGCGGGGGACCCCAACGTTCGAGAGGCCATTCGTTCCCTCACCGGTGACACTTCCACGTCAATGGATCCCGACAAAGCCGATGACACCCAACAAAAACTCAACGCTTCCGTTCGAGATTTGAACGCGGCATTGCCAGAGCGGAATCCTCCGGAACTGCCCCCTTTCCAAGCACCCGAAGTCGTCTTTTTCAATCGAGAACTGCAACCACTCGCCCTGATTTTTCCCGATGGAAGCAACGGTTCACTGAACGATCCAACGCTCGCTCCACTTCCTCCTGACGGCGCAGCAGATTTGGCCCGAGCACTCAGCGGACGAACCGTGCTGCATGCTCCCGCTCCCCTGGCAAGCTTGCTCGGCAAAGAACTGGCCAACGAATTCAACGCGTCACGATCCAACCCGTTGGCTTGGATCGTTCCTGTTCATGATCACCCTCCCACAAAGTCGAAATCGCAAACCAGCCTGCGTTCCGAGGTGCTTGGAGCAGCCGTTGTCATTCCACCGAGCACCAACCGCTGGCTGAATGACTCCCTGTCCTCGATCAGTCGCTCGCAGGATGTCGATGCGTACTTGGTCGATCGCGATGGTTTCATGCAAACGACCAGCCTGAACCTGCCCGACAAAATTGCTCCGTCACAGGGAACCCCATTCCGAGTGACAGAGAGCCCCAATCCATCGGAAGCCAAGGAACGCTTGGATCGCTTCATGGCCCAACTGGATCGGTTGACCGAATCAGCCTTGCTCGATGACGATCACGAATCCACTTTTCATCGCACCATTTACCCGCTGACCATCGCAGCGGCTTCGGTTTCACACAGCTCCGAACCTCAGGTTCATGGCCAGCTTTACCGAACCTACACCGGCAAGTGGTGCATCGGTGTTTGGCGATGGCTGCCAGAATTTGGTCTTGGCCTGATTGTGGAAAGTGATTCTCAGCAAGCGGCCTATCCGTTGGCGTCCACCTGGCCCTGGGCGTTGCTCCTGTCGCTTGCCTCGATTGCTCCGATCTTGCTCGCCAAGCGATTGTCCAAGGACCCGGCACCCTCGGCGCTCAAGCAACCACTTGGACGGTACAACATCCACGAAGAACTGGGTGCCGGCGGCATGGGCGTTGTCTACCGAGCGAGCCACACCGAACTGGGACGAGAAATCGCACTGAAAGTCCTGCGGGTCGATCGGCAGGACGACGACGATCACCGACGCTTCGACCGCGAAGCCCGCTTGGCCGCCAGCCTGTGCAGCCCCCACAGCGTGACCATTTACGATTACGGTCGCAATGAACACGGGGAAGCATTCTGTGTCATGCAGTTGCTCGAAGGTTTGACGTTGTCAGAGGTCGTCGCTCGCAGTGGTCATCAAGCCCCCGGCCGGGCGATTTGGATCCTGCGTCAGGTCTGCCAAGCCGTCTTGGAAGCCCATTCTCAAGGCTTGATGCATCGCGACCTGAAACCGCAAAACGTCATGCTCAGCTTCGACACCATCGTGGGTGATTGGGCAGTGGTGTTTGACTTCGGATTGGCGAAACCGCTCGAACCCAACCAGGGTGTCTTTCAAACCGCCGAAACCGTTTGGGCCGGAACCCCCATGTACATGGCCCCCGAAAGGTTCCGGGCTCCATCGGTCATGGACCCCCGAAGCGATGTCTATTCACTCGGTTGTGTCTTATACTTCTTGTTGACAGGGCATCCGCCGTTCGCGGAATGCGACCCCGAATCCATGTTCGCTCTGATCCTGACGCAACAACCTCTCGAAATCGAAACGCATCGCGGCGAGCCGATCGATTCGGGCCTGAATGCGTTGGTCCAAGCTTGCATGGCCAAGGACAAACATGACCGAGTGGGATCGGTTGCGGATCTGATCCAGCGCTTGGATGCATTCGCCCCGCGGTATCCCTGGACGCAAGAAGACGCACACCAATGGTGGCAACGTCACGCCGATGAAGAACTCGCCAAAAAGCTTTGAACTCATGCGACGATGGTGGACACAACTTTGGCGACGTCCACGATCTTGGGTGATCCTGATCGCGTTGGTGGCCATCGCCGATGCGATCACGCCGCCAGACTGGGCCGTCGTGGTCGCCCATTTGATTCTGCTGCCGCTGGCCTGGCGAGTGCTTCACCGCCGCTTCATCACCTGGATGACCGCCATCCAAAGCCTGGCGGTCGCAGCCGTTGGCCTGCTGCATGTCTTTGGTCCGATCGCGCATCGGTTTTCGGGATCCGCCCCGACCGAGACATTCGCGTGGCTCGAACCGGTTCGTCTCTGGACCTTCTTTGCCCTGATGGCCACCGGCTACTTCCACATTTACTTGCAGGGCCGCTTGCGAACCCGGCTCAAGCACCAACGCATGCTGCAGCACCGTGTGCATCGGCGATCGCTGCAGATCCGACGCGTCAACCGTGCCCTTCGCAATGAAGTCACGCGACGACAAGAAACCCAACACCGCCTCGATCAAAGCGAAACCACCTTCCAATCACTGATCGATCGCATGCATTTGCAGGTCGCACGCAAAAGTGCCGAAGGGGTGTTCACCTACGCCAACGAACAGTTCTGCGCCGACATCGGCATGACGCCAGTCGATGTGATCGGAAGCACCGATGCGGAGTTGTTCGGGGATGCCATCGGCGAAAAATACCGCACCGATGACATGTCGGTGATGTCGACCGGACAAGCGGTCGACAAAGTCGAAGTGCACCCGGGTCCTGATGGTCGCGTCGGTTTTGCTCAAGTCTTCAAAGCCCCCGAGTACGACCAAAACGGACAATGCGTTGGCGTTCAAATTATCTTCTGGGACATCACCGAAAAACACCGCAACGAAATCGCACTCCGAGACAGTGAGGCTCGAAAACGGGCCCTGTTCGATGCGGCCGGTGACGCGGTGCTGTTGATCGATGACCAGCGTGCGATCGTGGAAGCCAACCCGTCAGCCAGTCAACTGCTGCAAGCTGGCGGCGGACGTTTGGTCGGTCGCCCATTGAATGACTTGATCTCGCCAGTGTCCAAACAGTGGGCCTCTCTGCCGTTGACCGAGCGACACCAATTGCAACTTCGCCGCGGGGATGGAAGCGCATTTGAAAGCGAGGTGTCCGTTCACGACATTCCGGTGGGCGGTGCAACCGGACATGCTGTGATCATTCGCGATGTCACTCTGCAGCGAGCTGCCTTTGAGGCCATGCGAGAAGCCAAAGCCGCTGCGGAACAAGCCAACCGTACCAAGACGCAATTCATGGCTGGCATCTCTCACGAGTTGCGAACGCCGCTCGGCGGGATCCGCGGGTTGACGGATCTGCTGGCTCAACAAACGCTCCCCAATGCCGCCCGCCGTTACGTCAACCTGATCGCTCAAAACACCGAATTGCTACGAGATGTCATCGAAGACATCCTCGACTTTGCCGCCATCGAAGCCGGTCGCGTCACGATCGACCCGGTTCCAGTGAACTTGCACGAAGTCGTGGGCGATGCCTTTGGTTGCCTTGCTGTTCGTGTCGCAGACAAACCCGTTCGACTGTGTCTGTCAATCGATCCCAACACACCGCGAAGCGTGATCGCTGATCCCAAGCGACTCCGGCAAATCGTGCTGAACCTGGCAGGCAACGCGATTAAATTCACCCATCAAGGCGAGGTGAGTTTGCGACTCAGTCCCATCGGTGAACCACGGAATCTTCGAGAAGACAACAGCACCTCCTCCAACGCCAACGCCAACGTCGACCAACGCGACATCACCGCACCCATGGCATGGTTCGAACTCACCGTTGCTGATACCGGCATTGGCATTGCTCCTGAGAATCAATCGCGAATCTTCGATGCGTTTGAGCAAGCCGATCGTGGCACCAACAAGCAATTTGGTGGCACTGGCTTGGGGCTTGCGATCGCTCGCGGTTTGGCCCAACGAATGGGCGGCGACATCACCGTGACCAGCCACGTTGGCCAGGGCAGCCAATTCCAATGTGCGTTGGCATTGCCCCTGGATCCCCGGCCCGTCAAAGCAGAGAAGTCACACGCTGCCGTTCCGCCGGAAGGTGCCACCGCGGTGGTCTCGGTTGACAACGCCACCATGCAGGACGCCATTGCAGAAACGCTGCTGCATTGCCAATGGCCGATCCGCACCCCCTCCATGCTAGAACCCGACTGTGTTCACTTGCACTGGATCCTGACGGATCAAACGGCCGACGCCGCCTTCCGCATTCGAGCCCGAAAATCCAGTGACCGCGTGATTTGGCTCACCCGGGCTGGCGAGCCCACTCCCCGGCGTGCCAAGCGTGAAGACGCGATTGTGATTGAACCGCTTCATCCAGATGAGCTTCGCCGTTGGCTCTCGGGAAAACCCTTGCTGCAATCCAGCCGAGGCCAACGCAAACGACGCCGCGGAATCAAACCATCCTCACCAACGGCCAATGCTTCGGTCGCTCCCGTTCCGCAAGTGGGTCAAACGACGTCGACCAACGAATCAGACACGCCCCATGTGACGAACGACGCACCCACCGCCGACGCCGGGTACCGGTTGCTTGTCGTCGACGACAGCGCGACCAACCGCTTGGTGATTCACGATCAATTGGTCGCCTCGGGGCATCACGTGCAGACCGCTGACTCGGGAGATGTCGCTATCCAAAGATTGGCGTCCAACACGTTTGACTGCGTCATGATGGACTTGCAAATGCCAAACATGGACGGCACCGAAGCCACCCGAATCATTCATCAACAATTCGAAAAAGCAGGCCGAACCCCGCCTCCGATCATTGCCCTGACCGCCCATGTGACCGACCAACACCGTCAACTTTGTCGCGAAGCCGGCATGGATGGCTACATCACAAAACCGGTCGACCTGGATTTGCTGCTGGGTGAAATTGAACGCGTGATGGCCGCATCGAAAACGCCTGAACCCGATGCCATGCTGCCTCCCGAATTGCCGTCGAACGACAACGCCCCTCAACCATTCGGGACAAACGAATCCCCCCTCCCTTCCACCAGCAACCCGACTTCGGTCGCGCCCCATTCGGAGTCGCCTGCAGCAGAAGCTGCCGCGGAAGAGGCGTGGGACTGGCGATCTCAATTGTCAAAGCACTGCGGGAACGACCCTGATACGATGGACTCCGTCTGCGATGCCTTCTTGATGGAAGTCCCCTCGCTGCTGAAGAATTTGACGCAGGGTGCCAAGCGAGGCGATGCGAACAAACTTCGTTCCGCATCGCACACCTTGAAGTCATGCCTGCGCTACTTTGCTCCGCAACCCGATGTGGCCAAGGCCGCCGAAGTCGAGTCGGCCATCCAAGACCCCGAGTGGGTCGAGCGTCTGAAGGCAGCCACCAACCATCCCGACCCAGCCTCGCTGGAATCACCCGAGTCCCAGGCAATCGAGACTCTTCTCAACACGGCAACCAACTGGGTCTCGCGGATTCGCGAATCGTCCAATCAACGCTAAGATAGTGTTTCTGCTGTGTCACCTCGGACGCCCCTTGTGTGACCTTGGATTTCCCGTTTGATGAACGTCCTCTTCAACGAGTTCGACCCATGAAAGCTGCCTTCATCACTGAACCAGGTCCCGCCGATTCCATCCAAATCGCGGAGCAACCGGATCCCACTCCCGGACCTGGCCAAGTCTTGATTCGTGTTTACGCCTCAGCCATCAATCCGATCGACACGTACATTCGCTCCGGCGCCATCGCCATGGATTTGCCTCAGCCATTTGTGCCGGGATGCGATGCGGCGGGTGTGGTCGAAAACGTGGGGCCCGGTGTCAAACGGTTCACGATTGGCGACCGCGTTTGGTGCACCAACCAAGGACTGCTCGGCCGCCAAGGGACTCTCGCTGAATTGATTGCGGTCGAGGAAGGCTGGGTGTTCAAGTTGCCCGAACCCGTGCCCTACGAAGACGCCGCCGCGTGCGCTCTGGTCGGTGTCACCGCTCACCTCGGATTGTTCCGTGAAGCCCAACTGTCACCCGGCGAAAGCATTCTGGTCATCGGTGGAAGTGGGGGCGTGGGATCGATGGTGGTGCAAATGGCCGCTGCCAAAGGAGCCCGTGTGATCACGACCGCGGGCAGTGAAGCGAAAGCCCAAGTCTGTCGCGATCTCGGTGCCGAAGAAGTGATTCTGTACAACGAAGAATCCATCGCCGAGAAAACCAAAGCCTTCGCGTCCGACGGCGTCAACGTGTTCTGGGAAACTCGTCGCGAACCAGACTTCGATGTCGCCGTCGACTTGCTCGCGGGCCGCGGACGCATGGTGTTGATGGCAGGGCGAGACGCCCGGCCCGCCTTTCCGGTCGGCCCGTTTTATGTCAAAGAATGCTCGCTCCATGGCTTTGTGATGTTCAAAGCCACCCCCATGGAAATGAAGACCGCTGCCGAAGACATCTCCAATTGGCTCGCCTCCGGTAAACTGTCCGCCAACATCAGTGCTCGCTTCACTTTAGAAGAAGCCGCCCAAGCTCACGCCTTGCAAGAATCAGCGACGCTGGAAGACAGCAGTCAACTGGCCGGCAAAATCATCGTCAATCTCAACACCTAATCGCTTCCATGCCTTCTCCCATTCCCAACTTTGACGCCGGGGTTCCGTGCCCCAAGACCGGCCAACCACTGCTCCCCGCCATCGCGCAAGACGCCACCACCGGGCGAGTGCTGATGCTAGCGTGGATGAACCGCGAAGCATGGGACGAAACGCTGTCGGGCAACCGCGCCGTCTACTTCAGCCGTTCACGGGGCAAACTCTGGCGCAAAGGTGACACCAGCGGCCACGCCCAAGTCGTGCGTGAAATCCGAGTCGACTGCGACGCCGACACGATCCTGTTGTCCGTCGACCAAACCGGTGCGGCCTGCCACGAAAACTACGAAAGCTGCTTCTTCCGCCGCGTCGATCCCGACGGCAAAACTCACATCACCGAAGACCGCATCGCCTAAAAGGTGTCAGGTACCTTTTTGGTAGATTGGGTAATCTACCTGCGATCGTCCACCTTGCCTGCTGAATGAATTCGGATGCCGATCCAGGTCGGCAATGTTCACGCAGAAGTGCAAGGCAATCACGCCCATCAACCAGCCAGCTTCTCGACATCATGCCGAGTCAGAAACGAACAAACTGCCTATTCTTCCAAAAAGGTACCTGACACCTTTTGGGGCTGCAGGGCGGGGGGGAGGCCGTTCGGCAGGGGATGGATTTGTGGGTGCAGGGTGTTCGCGAGAATCTCTAAACTGTCCACCAATCTCGGGCCAGGTCGACTGAAGTAAGCGGAACCGTCCACCACGTGGACACGTTCTTCCCGCACACACTTCATCTCCGACCAACCGGGATAGCCACGCAGAATCGGCATGTCTTCCAAGGTTCGCGACACGCTGAAACCGCAGCAGGCGATGAACAAGACATCGGGATCCGCGTCTCGAATGCGATCCCACGACGTGGTCACGGAACGCTCGCCCGACTCGCCCACGCATTCGTGGCCTCCCGCCAATCGAACCAACTCGGGGCTCCAGTGCCCGGCGCTAAACGGTGGATCAATCCACTCCAACAGCATCACACGGGGCACTTCGACTCCCGGCCGAGCCAGCCACTCGGTCGTGCGTTCCTGCACTCGATCCACCCTTGCTTGCAAACTGCCAATCAGAGCCTCGGCCCGGTCGGGACACCCCGCGGCTTCACCGACCAGCGTGATGCAATCGAACATCTCGGACAGCGAGGTGGGTTCCAAATTCACCACACGCGGTTGCCCGGGCAGGGAGCAGGCCGCCGCGTTGACTTCAGACTCCGCCACCGCGCACACATCGCACAACGCCTGCGTCACAATCAGATCGGGGCACAACGATTCCACCACCGGCATGTCCAGCGAGTACAACGCCCGCTCGGTTTGCAATCGCTCCCGAACCATCGCATCAATCTCGCCACTGGTCGCATCGTGCGGGATCAAGGTCCGGGTCACCTTCGGAAGACTCTCGACACCAGGCGGAAAATCACACTCATGCGTGACACCGACCAATTGGTCTCGCAACCCCAGCGCGCTAACGATTTCGGTCGCACTGGGCAGGAGTGAAATGATGTTCATGAAGGGTTTGCTAGGGCTAGAGTGGCGATGGAAGAAACTTATCACGCTCCTGCAATCTTCCCACCCGTGATGCCTGCCTGATTGCCGGACTTGCTTGGCACCTGCCCAGCAACGATGATCAGAGCCCCCTCTCGCGAACTTACGAGCGAGGATCCCACCCAAGTCATCCCACCGAGCGATTCACCATGCATCCCCCCACCGGCCCGCAACCTGCCTTTCAATCAGCGAAGCACCTTGCTTCCTGGATCCGGCCTTGCACTTGCCTTGTCGTGCTTGCAGCCATCTGCGTCGCTTCCCTCGCCACCGTGGCCCACGCTGATGACGAAGCGCTCCGGACGGTTCAGGATGGCGTGCCCCAAGGCAAACTCACCAAGGGCGTGTTTGAGACCAGCGAAACGTTTCCGGGAACTCGTCGCGATTATGCCGTTTATGTTCCATCGCAATACGATCCGGAAACACCAGCGAACTTGATGGTGTTCATGGATGGCATGAACTACGCGAAACCCAATGGTTCGTTTCGTGCTCCGATCGTGCTCGACAATTTGATCGGCAAGGGGTTGCTGCCGCCAACGATCGCGGTCTTCGTCAACCCCGGCACGGTGCCCGCCACCAAACCAGGTGCCAAAGCTCGGAGCAATCGTTCGTTCGAATACGATTCGCTGGGAGATCGTTACGCGGGATTCTTGATCGATGAATTCCTCCCCGTGGCCTTGAAGGACCTGCAGGTTTCTTCCGATCCCAAACGACGCGCCGTGGCGGGCATCTCTTCGGGTGGCATCTGTGCGTTCACCGTGGCTTGGGAACGGCCAGATCAATTTGGCAAGGTGATCAGCCACATCGGCAGCTACACCAACATTCGTGGCGGTTGGGCTTACCCTGGTTTGATTCGCAAAACCAAATCCAATCCCAAACCAATCCAGGTTTACCTGCAAGAAGGTCGCGATGACTTGAGCAACCTGCACGGCAACTGGCCGCTTGCCAACCGTGACATGGCCGCCGCACTTCAATTCGCAGGCTACCAATACAAATTCGTGATGACCGAGGGCGGGCACAGCGGCCAGTGGGGCGGAAAAGAACTGCCCAGCGCCTTGCAGTGGCTTTGGAACGACGAGGCCGAATCCACCGTCATCCCTCCCGCATCGACCAAACCCAAATGGGAGCCTCACCCGCTCGCCGTCGTCAACGAAAACGTGCCGCAAGGCAAAGTGGAAACGATGCCACCTTGGAATTCGAAGATTTTTGGCAACACCATTCGTGACTGGTCCGTCTACGTTCCGGCTCAGTACGACGCGAGCAAACCAGCGGCATTGATGGTGTTTCAAGATGGCGAACGAATGCGAGACACCAAGGGTCGTTGGCGAATCCCAACCGTGTTCGACAACTTGATTGCCAGCGGTGAGATGCCTCCCACGATTGCAGTGTTCCTCAACCCAGGCCACGACAAATCGAAACCTCGCCAAGGCCGCAAGTCATCCAATCGTGGCTTCGAGTACGACAGCCTCGGTGATCGTTACAGCCGATTCTTGCTGGAAGAAATCCTTCCCGAGGTCGAAAAGAAATACAACCTTTCCGACGATCCCAACATGCGTGCGATTGGCGGATCGAGCTCCGGAGCGATCTGTGCTTTCACCGTTGCCTGGGAACGTCCTGATCAGTTCCGCAAGGTTTACTCCAACGTCGGCAGCTTTGTGAACTTACGTGGTGGCGACATCTATTCGTCCCTGATTCGCAAGACGGAACCCAAACCGATTCGCGTTTCCATGGCCGACACCAGCGGTGACAACGACAATCCTTTTGGGCACTGGCCGATCGCCAATCAACGCTTGGAATCATCGCTGAACTACATGGGCTACGACGTGCGTTTGGATTGGGCGGAAGGTTACGGGCACAACGCCGACTTTGGCAGCATGCAATTCCCCGAAGCCATGAAATGGTTGTGGCGAAAGGAGACTCACACGCCTGCCATCGATACCTCGGACGACCTGCGAGGCGACCTGACGCTTCTGAATCTGTTGGTTCCTGGCAAGTCTTGGGAGGTGGTGGCAGACAACCTCGGCTTTGCCGACGCTCCCTGCAGCGACGCGGAAGGAAACTTCTACTACTGCGACATGCGTGCTCCCGCGGTTGTCCGAGTCAACGTGACCGACCAAAGCAAAACTGTCATCGCGAAAGAATCGGTCAGTGGGTTGATGTTCGGCCCTGACGGGTTGCTCTATGCCTGCCAGGGATCCAAGAAGCGTGTGATCTCAATCGACCCGAAATCGGGCGAAGTGAAAACGATCGCCGAAAACGTCGCCCCCAATGACCTGGCCGTTTCCGATGAAGGCTACTTGTTCATCACCGAAACCGGGGCTCACCAAGTCACTCGAATCAACATTGAAACGGGTGAGGTGACTTCGGCCGATGAAGGAATCTCGCGTCCCAACGGGATTGCGTTGTCCAACGACGGCGGCACATTGGCGGTGTCCGATTACGGTGGGGAGTTCACTTGGACATTCCGAGTCAATGCGGACGGTGTGCTCAATGCCAAGATGCCGACCATGCCGATGCGATTGCCAATCGACCCCAAGGGTGAATTCAAATTCAATGAACCACCGCCCTATCTCACCGCTTCCAAAGGTGACGGCATGGCGGTCGACAAGATCGGTCGGTACTACGTCACCAGCGAATTGGGCGTGCAGATCTTTGACCCCACGGGTCGTCCCTGCGGCGTGCTTCCCAAACCGAATCCGGCAAAGCCACTGACCAGCTGCGTGTTGGCAGGACCAGATCACTCCCATTTGTACGTGACCAATGGAACGACGATCTATCGCCGGGAATTGACCGTCAAAAAGTGATGTCTGCGGACTGGATTCGCTTCAAGGCAATCAAATGCGATTCCTTGAAGCGTCATCCATCAGCAACTCTTTCGTCCGCTTAGGCGGACATGTTCTTGGGGAGCAACGCTCGCAAGAACTGAGGCAACACGCCCATGTAGCAGCTGCACTTCGGGCAGACCGTGGATTGGTCGCTGACCAAGTACTCGCATCTCGGACACGGTCGATGTGACCCCGTGGATGGGTCGCTGGGTTGAGTTTCACTCTGCTGAACCGGCATGCTTGCCTCCCCCAGAATTCGCATCACCCCCGTGTCTGAAAGCGAATCTCGCTGAGGGGGTTGCTCGGGGACGGTGAAAGCATCCTCCCACGGAACGGTGACCGCGACGCCACAACGTGGGCAGGGCAAAGTTTTGCCAGCCAGCGCCCCAGCGGCTCGCAAATGGTGCCCATTGCTACAAGTCAGTGATTTTCGATTCATCTTTTCATCCTGTTTGGTGAAACCGTGTGAGTCTCCACTCTCGGCAAGGCTTCAATGCCGATATCGGGGCAAGGTTCCGCCAAATGAATCGGGAAATCGTTTCCCCAGGGATTCGTTTTCACACGCCTTTTCCGTCGGAACCTTCTTCCAGGACTGGGGTTCCAACGCCTGAACGTTCGTGCCCAAGCAGGAAAAAATGCAATGCAAGATCGACTGCTATTGGTCGAAGATGACACTCACTTGGCAGCGATGGTCAGCGATTTCCTCCATGAACACGGTTTCACGGTTGAAATCGAAAATGATGGTGAACTCGCAGCGAAAAGAATCGTCCACAATCGGTTTGATGCCATCGTGTTGGACATCGGTCTCCCGGGCATGAACGGGATCGATGTCTGCCGCGCGGTGCGCAACCAATTCTCGGGACCGATCATCGTGTTGACGGCTCGCGGCGAAGAAATCGATGAAGTCGTTGCGTTGGAGGTCGGCGCGGATGACTTCATGAGCAAACCAGTTCGTCCACGTGCCTTGCTCGCGCGTCTGAAAAACCACCTTCGAAAGTCTGACACGCAATTGAACGAAGAGGACCGAATCATTGTCGGCGATCTCATTGTGACGCCCGCCAAACGCCAGGTCACCATCGGGGGAGACACGGTCGAGATGACCACCGCGGAGTTTGACTTGATTGAGTACCTGGCAATACGAGCGGGATCGGTCGTCGCCCGCAAAGACATTTATGTCGACCTGCTGGGTTTGCCCTACGACGGCCTGGATCGTTCCATCGACCTGCGTGTCTCGCGTGTTCGTCGAAAACTCGGCGATGACCCAAACCAACCCACACGAATCAAATCGGTTCGCGGGGTTGGATACCTGATGGCGAAGTAAACGCCCCCCATCCTCTCGCATGCCAAGACGTCATTTCGCCGTCGCGTGCTGTTCCATTCGCTTCGCCAATTCGCGAGCCTGCTCGCCCATCAGCATCGTGAAGTGATCTCCATCGGTCTGTTCCACAATGACCTCTGTGTCGAGCTGAGACGCCCAATCCAAGTGGTCGGTCCAGCGTTCTCCCGAGGAACCCTCCAGCGCGGTGGTCTTCACTGGCAGGATCAGCTGCACACTTGGGCTGGCCGGATCAATCTCATACGACTTGATGAACTGAACATGCCGCCGACTGGTGTCGATCAACTTGCGAACCATCTCGGCAGAAGCTGACTGACTGAGAACCCCGGCACGCTGCGCTTCTTCCAACACAAGCTGCCAGATTTTGTCTGTCCCACGCGCGCCTTCCAACTCTTCCGCGGTCAGACGCATGTTGGTCCCGGAAAACGCATTGGAGAACTGAATCAGATCGGCGACAAACTGAACGTCATCGTTCGGATCCACGTTGCGGTAGATCGATGGAAGCGGAGTGTCCAACAAAGTCACCGACACATCGTCGCGACCTCGTTTTTCCAAACGCCGGGCCAACTCAAGAGCGAACACGCCGCCCGCAGACCATCCAATCAACCTCAGTTCCTCATCGGCAAACTGTTCCTGCACCAGATCAACGTACTCGTCCATCATCGCATCGAGCGTTGCCGGTGGCTCGCTGACTCCGTCGGATCCCCCGCCTGCCAACGCGTGCACGGGCTGGTCGTCATCCACCTGTTGCGAGAAATCGGAGTAGCAGGCCGTGGATCCACCCAAGGGATGAATGCACAGCCAAGGCGAACGGCTTCCCTCGGCTTTCAATGGAACGATCAACGCAGTCCGATCGTTCGCGTTTCGTGTTGGTTTGCCACTCGCGGCTTTCATGCCTCCATCCTCGTCAGCGAACTGCGAGACCACATGGCCAACCAAACTGTTGATCGAGGGGGACTCAACGAGTGCTGACATTGGGATGGTGATGGCCAAACGTTGTTCGAGATTGTTCTTCAACTCCATCGCGATCAACGAATCCATGCCCAGCTCACTGAGCTTTTGCGTGACGTCAATTTGCTCGGCTTCCCATCCCATCAATCGAGCCAACTCGGACGCGAAATAATGGCGCAACTGGTCGGTTCGTTCGTCTTCTGGGATTCCCGCCAACCGAGCCCGAAATTCATGATCAACCTGATCCACCTTCGAATTGGAATCGGCCAGTGAACTGTCTGCGAATTCGGTGAAGAAAGGCCGGGTGCGACGCATGCTGTTTGTCATCGCTGGCCAGTCCACATCCATCACCGCGACGTAGTGATCGCCGGCCTCAATGAGTTCTTGCATCGTTTGCAAACACGCCTCGGCGGGAAGCAAATGCATGCCCCGAGATTCCAACTGAGACGAGCGGTCTTCCGTGGCCGCCATGCCCGATTCCGCCCAGGGTCCCCAGGCGATGCTGGTCGCGGGCAAACCTTTGCCACGCCGATACTCAGCGAGAGCGTCCAAGAACGAATTGGCCGCAGCATAGTTGGCTTGTCCAGGCGATCCCAAGCACGCGGCGATGGAAGAGAACAAGACAAACGACTCAATCGGAAAATCTTTGGTCGCCAAGTGCAAATTCCATCCGCCTTGCACCTTGGGCCCCATCGGAACGAGCAACTGCTCCGCCGTCATGTCCATCAACAAACCGTCCTGAAGAACACCGGCCGCGTGATAGACGTGTGCGATTGGTGGCATGCCATCGGGCAATTGCTTCAGCGCCGAACGCAGCGATTCCAGATCCCCCACATCGCCTTGCAACACGATCACGTTGGCATCGTCCGATTCTTCCGTCAAAGCATCAATCTTTGCCGCGACCTCGCCGGTTGGCTGACGACGGGACAGCAGTGCAATGCTGGTTGCCCCCTCATCGATCAATCGTTTGGCCAGCTTCAATCCGATCGCGCCGGTCCCGCCGGTGATCAAAACCGTCGACGCAGCCGACTCATCCTTCGCCTCAGTCTCAGCGGTGGAATCCATCGTGCTCTGCGTCGACATTCGCGTGATGACTTTGCCGATGTTCTTTCGCTGCGCCATGTAGCGGAACGTTTCGACCATTTCGGTCTGATCAAACTCGGTGCAGGCAATCGGTTGCAAGTCGCCTGCTTCGAATCTCTCAGCAAGCTCCGACCACAATTTCTCGATCTTCGCTGGACGCTGCCGCAACACGCGATCCAAGTCGATCGCGTGATAAGACAGGTTGTCTTGGAAGGGCAGCAACCCCACTTTGCGGTCTTGGTAAATGTCGGTCTTGCCGATTTCCAAGAAGCGACCGTAGGCGTTGAGCACACCGAGACTTTTCGGAATCGCTTCGCCGGGAAGCGAATTCAAAACCACGTCCACGCCTTGGCCGCCAAAGGCACGCCGAATGTCGTCAGCAAACGCCGTGGTCCGCGAATTGAAGACATGCTTCACCCCGCAGCCACGCAGAAAATCGCGTTTCTCATCGCTGCCCGCCGTCGCGATGACTTCGGCACCCAGGTACTGAGCGATCTGAGTGGCGGCCAATCCAACCCCGCCGGCCCCAGCGTGGATCAACACGCGTTCGCCAGGTTGCACATCGGCCAAATGCACCAGCCCATACCAGGCGGTCAAAAACGCGATCGGGATCGTGGCGGCCTCGACATCATCGATGCCGGCCGGCCGTTTGACCAGCGTGTACTCCGGTGTCTTCGCGTGCGAACCAAAGCTGAACGGAGCGACTCCCATCACTCGATCGCCAACTTGAAAGCGTTTTGCATCTTCGCCGACCGCAGTGACAACGCCGGCGCATTCAATCCCCAGTGGCACCACTTTGTCAGTGATACCGGGGTACAACCCCATCACCTTCAGCACATCGCTGAAGTTCAACCCGGCGGCATTGACCCGCAGTTCAACTTCACTTCCCTGAGGCGCCTCGCGTTCCATGGGCTCAAAGTACAGCGAATCGAAACTGCCGGTCTGACGAAAACGCAAGCGGTGTGGCTGCGACGGAATGGTGATCGTCGTTTCGCCACCTGCACCGTCCTGAGCATGTCGTTTCACCAAGCGAGCGAGATAGCGTTTGCCACCTCGATAAGCAACGTGATCTTCCTCATTCTCCGCAACCGTCTCAGCCATGACCGCGGATGCATTGGATTGGTCCGTCGCCGATGGATCCAGATCCAACAAACGAGGCTTGAGATCCGCGAGCTCCATCATCGCAACGCGAATCATTCCCCACACAGGCGCGTGAGCCAAATCAATGTTTGTCTCCGATGCAGAAACCGTTTGAGCTCCCTTCGTGACATGCCACCACCCTCGAAAGTGTTTTCCAGGCGTGACGTGCTCAATGGCCGAGCGGACTTGCGTGAGCGCCTCCTGACACGCGACTTCCGCGTCACCCGCCGGGTCGCTCGATGCTTCGCTTGAATCCCAAAGGGTGATGATCGCCGCGAGTGGCTTCGTCGACTCCTCCCGCGCGGCAAGTGATTTCAAATCACACTCCAACTCGCCGGTCACGACCTGCGCCCCGAGACCAACCAACTGCTTGGCAACCGAATCTCGCAACGATCCACCTCCGCCAAGCAACCATACCTGCTGCCCATCCAAGTCCACCTCAGCAGGCACAACCGGCGATGACTCAGCGTCCTGCCAATCGATCTGATACAGCGAATCGTCCAGTGACTCTGACGCACCACCCCCCACGCGTCCGACACGTGTCACACGAACGCCGGTCCATTCGGCCACGACCTCGTCGCGTTCGTTGACCAGCCAAACGTCGCCTTCCACGAATTCGGGATCCAAGACCTCTCCCGCTGAAGTCCGCCGGCCATACGTCCGAAGCGTTCCCGAGGGACGCTGATGAACCACCGCCCGCGAAACTTTCGTGGGCATGTATGTCGCTTCGCTGAACGTGTCGTGATCTGGACGCGGAACCAATGCCGAGAACGTTTGCATCAACGCATCGCCCAACACGGGATGCAAGATGTAGTCATCGAATTCAGCTCGCGTGGTATCGTCGCACTGAATTTGGCCCAGTGCCTCGTCGATCGAATAGTCGACGCGATGCAACATCCGGAATCGTGGTCCGTACTCCAGTCGTCGATGCGACATCAAGTCATAGAATTCGTCGTGACCTTTTCCCCCGACAAAACGCTGAGCAACGGTCGACATGCCGGGTGGCGGCAAGACGACTTCCACCTCGGTCGATTCGTCGGACTGTTCCGCAGGGACCAGCGAAGCGGACATGTGCCGTTGCCAAGGCTCTCTGGCATCGACACGATCGCGAGAAAAGACCTCCAGTGAAAGACTTTCATCCACGATGGTTTGAAACGTCTTCCAACGATCTTCGCTGACGAACATGGCGTGTTCGATGTTCGCATCCGTGATCGCATGCGAACCAGCACCGAAGCGATCTCGAGCCGCGGCGAAGGCGACCTCCATGAACGCAGCTCCGGGCAA
Organism: Rhodopirellula islandica; assembly: GCF_001027925.1. Taxonomy (NCBI): domain Bacteria; kingdom Pseudomonadati; phylum Planctomycetota; class Planctomycetia; order Pirellulales; family Pirellulaceae; genus Rhodopirellula; species Rhodopirellula islandica. The sequence continues at coordinate 33,335 of NZ_LECT01000014.1, forward strand.
ATTGACCGATCCTTGCACCGCATGATCGGCCAAGAACTCCGGTGAGCGAGCAGACAAAGCGTTTTCATACAACCGACTCTGCAGCGCCGATGGCTGCAATCGGCCCAGCATCGGATGCAGGAATTCGCCTGCCCCCGAGCGACTGCGAGATGGATCCTCGACGATGTCATCCGATGGATCCAACCAATATCGCTGGCGATCAAAAGGATAGGTTGGCAACACCAAACGTCGTCGTTGCCAAGGTTGATCGAAGGCACGCCAATCAACCTTGCCGCCGCGAGCGTGAACGTCGCCCACCGCTTCGTACAGGACTGTTTCGTCGTCGTTGCCGGACCGGAGCGATGGTGTCCAAATCGCGTTGGATTCTGGCAAGCAACGTTTCCCCATGCCGGTCAAAATCGGTGACGGACCAACCTCCAACATCACATCGATGTCCATCTCGGAAAGAGCTTGCATACTGGGTTGGAAACGAACCGCGTTGCGAATGTGATCGCACAGGTAGTCGGCGTCCCAAGCCTTGGTCAGTTGCTCCCCGGTCAGGTTGCTGATCAAAGGAATCCGTGGTGCCTTGAATTCACATTGCTCGGCGATCTTCCGGAACTCATCCAGCATCGGTTCCATCAACTGCGAATGAAACGCGTGAGACACCTGCAAGGCTTTGGAAGCAATGCCAGCTTCCTCGCAGTGTTTGGCGAACGCGTCGAGATCCGACAACGGTCCAGACACGACCGTGTTCTGCGGCCCATTCTCAGCGGCGATCGAAAGAGTCCCGCTGCCCGACGTCTGAAACTCTCCAAGTTGTTTGGCGATGACTTCCGCCGATTCAAACATCGCTGTCATGCCACCGCCGGCAGCCAACTCACCCATCAAGCGGCCGCGATGAGCGATCAAGCTCAATGCGTCGTCCAGCGACACGACTCCCGCGATGCAAGCGGCCGCGAATTCTCCGACGCTGTGTCCCAACACGACCTGTGGTTTCACGCCCCACGACAACCACAGCTTCGCGAGGGAATATTCGATCGCGAACAGGGCAGGTTGGGTGTACCGTGTTTGATGAACCAAATCCGAATCCGGGCCCTCCCCGTACAACACATCCAGCAAACGCTTGGGCAACACCTCCGACAGGATTTCATCGCACTGCAGCATCGCCTTGCGAAACACCGGCTGGGTTTCGAACAAACCTTTGCCCATGCCCGGCGATTGCGATCCTTGGCCAGTGAACAAGAAAGCGATTCGCGTGGCGCGGCTGGTCACGGTTTGTCCGCTGCGGATACCGGGACCTTTCTTGCCTTCGCTCAACTGCGTCAACTGCTGGCCAAGTTGCTTTGAGTCTTCAAAGACGACCGTGGATCGGTGGGTGTGGTGAACGCGTCCCACGTTCATCGTGTGAGCCACATCCACGATGTTGTCATCGTTGCGTTCCAGGTGCTGCTTCAATCGCGAGGCAACCTCCGCGATGGCGGCTTCGCTCTTCCCACTCAAGGCCAGCACATGCCGAGTTCGCTCCTTCGTTTGGGACTCGTTCGAACCAGCGACCTCGACCGTTTCCTTCGGCAAATACTGCTGCATCAACAAGTGCGTGTTGGCTCCGCCAAAGCCAAACGAACTGACACCGGCGATCAATGGCTCATCGTCCACAGGCCAAGGGGGTGATTGAGCGGGAATCACAATGCGGGAACGCTTCAGCGACATTCGCGGGTTCAGCTTTTTCAGATGGAGCTGACCGGGAATGGTTTGGTGACGCATCATCAACAACAACTTGATGATGCCAGCCACACCCGAGACCGTTTCCATGTGGCCCACGTTGGCTTTGACACTGGTCACATAACAAGGCGGGTCGACGCCGGGTGTTCCGGAGAAGACCTGGGTCAGCGCATCAACTTCGATCGGATCGCCCAGTGGTGTTCCAGTGCCGTGGGCTTCGATGTAATTGACTCGGGAAGCGGGCAAACCTGCTTCGCGAAGTGCGGTCCGAATGACCGCTTGTTGCGACACACCGTTGGGCGCCGTGATACCACTGGTTCGACCATCTTGGTTGGTCGCGCTGGCCAGGATCGTTCCCCAGATGTGATCGCCATCTCGCTCGGCATCGCGGAGTCGTTTCAACAACAACATTCCACAGCCTTCACCGCGAACGTAGCCATTGGCATCGGCGTCGAAAGGTCGACACTGACCATCCGGCGACAGCATTCGAGCTTTCGAAAACGCGATGGTTGTTTCGGGGGTCAAAATCGCATTCACACCGCCGGCGAGCGCCGCGTCGCATTCGCCGGATCGCAAACTTTGCACGGCCAAGTGAATCGCCATCGTCGAGGACGAACACGCGGTGTCGATCGCCATGCTGGGACCACGAAGGTCCATGATGTAGGACAACCGGTTGGCGGCAATCGAAAGGGCGTTGCCTGTCCCAACATGCGCATCGATGTACTGGTAGTAACCGTCGTAGGTCGACGGGACCTTCGAGTAATCCGTGCCGCCGATTCCGACGTAGGCCCCAACGGGAGTTCCCGCCAAACTGGAAACAGGGATGCCCGCGATCTCAAATGCTTCCCAACTGACTTCCAACAACAACCGTTGTTGGGGATCCATCCGCGCGGCTTCACGCGGCGAGATGCCAAAGAACTTGGGATCGAATTGATCGATGTTGGCGACCATTCCCGCGCGACGAACCGACATCCGTCCGGCCTTTTGCCCGGTGGGGTCGTAGAGCGAATCCACGTCCCAGCGTTCCGGCGGGATCTCCGCGGTCGCATCGATCCCTTCGGAAATCACCTTCCAATAAGCGTCCAAATCCGGCGCACCGGGAAACCGGCACGACACGCCCACGATCGCGATCGGTTCCGCAGTCGCCGTCGATGGGCGCGAACCCGCCGAATTGGTGGCAGGGGAGGGCGTCGAGGAGGATGAACGGGCCAAACGTTTTCGCAGGGCAGCTCTCTGCTCCGGAGAGAGTTTCGCGAGGCGTTCGGAAAGGTCACGTTCAGGTGAATTCACGATGCAGTGTTCAGGTTAGATGTTCAGGCGGGAGGCGAACGAATTCGCGAAGCCGAGATGTCTTCACAAGTTTGCTTAAGCGACGAAGAATTACTAGCACCGGGGGGGACTTCCCAAAGCCTTGATTGTGAGTCGTCGTTTCGGTCATTTGCATCTATACTAACCCCCAAACCGCCTCACCCATGGGTCCGTTTCTGCTCGGAGTGGCCCGCCCGGTTTCGCGAGACGTCCGTCTTCCCTTCTGCCAACGATTTCTTGATGCCGATTCGCTTGCAATGCTCTTGTGGCAAACAACTTAGCGTCCGCGATGAATTTGCCGGAAAAGCAGTCAAATGCCCCGGATGCAGCAAGGCAATTCGCGTGCCGGCTGCCGGCGGGCCCGCCAAGCCAGCCGCACCGCGGGCCGCGAAGCCTCAAGCCGCGGCCGCTCGGCCCGCCGCATCCCGTCCGGCCCCCCAAGCACCGCAATCTGACTCGCTGGACGATTTGTTCACCGAAGAAGGTTTCGATCGCCAGATCGCGGGGGTGTGCCCAGCCTGCAAATACGAAATGGCAGCGGGAGCCGTGCTGTGCACCAAATGCGGCTACAACAAAGAAACCGGCACCAACATGGAAGGGCACAAAGTTGCCGGTGTCGACATCGACATGGGCACCCTGGCCCTGATGAAAGCGGAAAAGGACATGGTCCGCGATGTTGCATTGCAAGAAAAAATGCACAAGGGAGCTGGCATGCCACCCTGGATGCTGGCGTTGATCCTGTTCATCGTCGGCAGTGCCGTTGTGATCGCCGTCTTGGCCGTCAACGCCTCCCGCCGCACCGAGCAACTGCAATTCAAGCCGCTGCAAATGTTTTGCAATTTGGGCGGTTCCGCGTTCGCCATGGTCGCCATTGGCTGCGTGCTGACGCTGATCGCTCGCGCTTTCAAAGTCAGTCGCAACGAGGGCCTGCTCTCTTTGACGATCCTATACGTTCCGATCTTTGTCATCCGCCACTTCCGCGACAACTGGAAACCTGCCGTGACCGCGATCATCTGCGGCGGTTGTGCAGGCGGTTTCTTCGCCATGGCCTCGCGAATGTGATCCTCTTCGGATCGCCGCCTACCGAAGTGTTTGCGGGTGCACCTCACCTTCCGCTGTCCAGCAGACGGGATCGGACGACCATTCAAACGAGCGTTTGCTGATCGCCGTTTCTGGGCTTCTGCACGACTCCCAAATCGAGGTCAAGTTTCCTCTCACCAGCTCTCGAACACCGATGTACGAGGTCGTCAGCCGTGGATTGATCTCGATCACGCAGTCCTCTTCGGGACGATCCCCCAAGATGAAGTCGATCCCCAAAAATCCTCGCGGCGGTTCTGGCATGGCCCGCAACACTTGATCTGCCAACGCCCGCCCACGCGACTGCAAATCAGATTCGATTGGACCGCTGCCGCCTCGGTAGCGAGCCCCTGAGCCAGCGGGTTGGCTGGGAAATGCAAGGTCGTCCACGCACCATTCGCAATCCTGCCACATCGCGGGACAGATGACTGGCTGGTTTCTTCCCTTGGTCATTCCACCATCGGTCATTGCACCAACGATCAAGATCGATGCCGGTCGGCCTTCGATCCAAGCCTGCACGATGTCGTTGCTCTGACTCCCCGAATCGGCCGACACCCGATCATCGAAAACACGGACCGACTCGGAACCACAGCCATCCCTGGGCTTTCGAACCCAACGTTTGGCATCCAGCCCGACGGATCCCCACCCGTCCATTTCGCGAGCTGCATCGTCTGATAGCTGGCATTTCTGGGCCCAAGTCACTGGCGTCGCGATCTTGTGTTTGGCCAACCACTGGGCGGTCAGCCATTTGTCCGTCGCCATGCGAACCAGCGTCTGATCCACCGCCAACACCTCCACCCCGGACTCGCGAAAAACCGTGATCATCCGGTGGAGTTCGCCGTCGGTCTCGGGGGCGACAACGATCGCCACGTCACACGTTTGGGCCGCTTCCAACCAAGCTTCTGCGACGTTCGCGGATGCATTCACAGTGAGCCGCTGAACGTCGCGGGGCAGAACATTCGCGAGATTTTCCAGCCTGGCATCCAGCGGCGTGAGCACATCTGCCCAAGCCGCGAAATCGGTGACCAAAGCCTGCCACATCGCTCGACCTTCCCTCAGCAGCGAAGGCGGGATCTGTTCCAGCGGCGTGGACACCATGCCACCGCCGCACAAATACTCACCCACAAAGACTCGCATGAGCAGGTGCCGTCAGCGAGTTTTCAGGTTGGGCAACCGAGCCAGTTTCCCGCTGCGATCGACGCAGGCGATCACGGAATCCGCTTCGACGAGCAACTGCCCATCCCGATGAATTTGATAGCGGTGTCGCATTCGAACTTTGCGAACTTCCATCACGGTGGTTGTCAATTCCAACCAATCATCGAACTCCGCCGGAGCGAAGTACTTCACATTCATTTCAGCGACGACCAGCATGTGGCCGTCGTCTTCAATCGATTTGTAGTTGTGACCGAGTTCGCGCAGCATCTCGACCCGCCCACGCTCGAAATAATTCAAGTAGTTGGCATGGTGAACTCGACGCTGCCCATCCGTCTCTTGATAGGCCACGCGGAATTCGTACTTGTGTGCAGGCAGCGAATCCGTCACCGCGATTAAAAGATGCCGAGGTGATCGCGAGCTTCATCGGTCATGCAATCCGGTGTCCAAGCCGGTTCCATGACGACTTTCACATCGCAGGTGTCGACTTCTTCCAGTGACTCCGCTGCATTCTTGGTTCCCGCGACCAGTTGAGGCCCGGCGGGGCACATCGGGCTGGTCATGGTCATTTCAACGTTGACGTCATGACGGCCGTCTTCTTTTTCCTCGCCGACTTGAACGACGTACACCAACCCCAGGTCAACAATGTTGACGTACAACTCGGGATCGATGACCTCTTTGAGGGCTTCGCGGACTTTGTCTTCAGCCAGAGCCATTGGAATGCTCGTTTGAATCAAGTGGTTGGGAATCGTTTGCCAGCGTCAACGCACGGACGCGGTCAGTCAGAAAAGTCGCCCCGAGGCGACTCTCGGGAGACGTTCATCATGGCCACCACCCCCGAAATCGTCAAACCGACGGATTCAATGATCCTTCGAGACCAAGTGATCCGGGGCGGAAATGGGACGGGAAGGCTCCCGAGCCGACTGGGACACGTGGACCCAAGGCCGCAAGGATTGCAACAACTTGGGACCGACGCCGTGAACCGTCATCAAACCTTCCACCGACCCAAAGGGGCCGTGAGATTCGCGATGCCGGACAACCCGATCGGCCAATTTGGGACCAATTCCAGGCAACAGAGACAATTCACGAGCGTCGGACGTGTTCAACCCAATGCTCAACGGCGAAGAAACACCCGGTGATTCCGGAGGCGAATCCGTGGAGACGCTCCGGGTTGTGGTTTGCGTCACCCAACACGTCGCCGCCAAAACCACCAGACTCATCCCCAACTGCAAACCGGGGTGGGTCAGCACACAAGCCGTTCTGCCGCCGCAAGGCTCAGTGGAGACGTCCCTGGCGGGAGCTTCAGTGACTGGCATCGACATTCCCAATCAAGCTTTCTGACGCGGGTGTTCCGGACACATCGTTCTTCGCCAATGCCCATGTTCGATCGGCCACGGGTCAGGGCAAGGTGCAAGCCTCGCAGGGCAGGGTCCAAGGAGCCCGATCGGCTCCGCATTGGCAATCCCAGTGCACGATCGCCCGACCTGTTGATTCGTTTGTGGTGTCGCTAGATTGAGGCGTTGGCGGCGTGATCGCCGATCCCTTACTTCCTTCTCAGACGGTTCAATTCGGTGGCAGATTCAACAGGTCCGATTTCCCTCACGGTTCATGGTGCAGCCGGTCGCATGGGACGCCGCGTCGTGGCTCTTGGCATGACGGACTCCAGCTTCCATTTGGTCGGAGCCATCGACCACGCCCAATCCGATCATCTCGGAAAAGACGCGGGTTCCGTGGCTGGTGAAGCCCCCTCAGGCGTTGAAATTTCTTCGACTTGGCCGACGCTGGGCGACCAAACCGGCCCTCAAGCCGTCGTCGATTTTTCCCTTCCCGAAGCCCTGGATGACTGCCTCGCCCACTGCGTGAAAGTCGGGTCGCCACTGGTGGTGGCAACCACCGGTTTGACCGACGAACAAAAGCAACGCCTGTCCGACGCAGCCGCCTCGATCCCGATCGTGTGGGCTCCGAGCATGTCGCTGGCGGTCAACCTGTCGATGAAAATCGCCGAGCAGATCACCGCGGCACTGAAAGACGTTTCAGGCGGGCTGGATGTCGAAATCCTGGAACGACACCACCGGTTCAAAGCCGACGCGCCCAGCGGCACGGCTCTGAAATTTGGTGAACTGATTGCTGGACAGTTGGGTGAATCCACCACGCATGTCCACGGTCGAGAAGGTCACACGGGCGCTCGAACTCGCGAAGAAATTGGCTACCACGCGATTCGCGTCGGCGACAATCCTGGCGAACACACGATCGTGTTCGGAATGCTGGGCGAGAAGATCGAACTGAATGTCGCCGCCAGCAACCGCGACTGCTACGCGTCGGGAGCCCTGGCGGCAGCGAAGTGGCTGATCCAAGAAAACAAAGGCCCGGGTCTGTACAGCATGTTCGACGTGCTGGGCATGTCCGACAACTGAGCAAGTGGCCCCGTCCATCCAATCGGCATCCAAACGGAGCCACCCAATCAACACTGCCCCACAACAACTTCGCATCGGTGAAGGTCCCGAACTGCACCTGGGAATCTCCACGTGTCCCAACGACACATTCGCTTTTTCGCGATTGTTGGATGCGGCGATGAATCAGGGCAGCGAGCCATCGTTTGACACCGGCGGGTTCACCTGGCGAATCGAACTGCTGGACATTGATGAGCTCAACCAGCGGCTTTTGGCGGGCGAATTTGATCTCGCCAAAACCAGTTTTCATGCGGCCCTGTTGATGGCCGATCAAACTCGAGTGCTGCCGGTGGGATCGGCGCTCGGATTTGGCGTCGGCCCGCTGCTGCTGGCCGCTCGAGCCGGTGAGACCCCGCAGACGCTCGCTCAAACCACGCTTTGCCCCGGCGAACACACCACCGCTCACTTGTTGTTCCGGCTGTTCTACCCGGAATCCAACCCTCCGGCCGGTTCCTCAGCCCCGGACGATTCTCCCCCTCGGGCCAAAACCTCGGTCAGGCAGGTCGTGTTTTCCGAAATCATGCCAGCTCTGCAGCGGGGCGACGCGGACTTTGGCGTCTGCATCCACGAGGGACGCTTCACCTACGCCGAGTCGGGACTGCATTTGGCGGCCGACCTGGGCAGTTTGTGGGAAAAATCCACTCAGAGACCACTCCCCTTGGGAGGCTTGGTGATGCGAGACCGACACTCCCCAGCGACGATGAAATCCGCCTGCGAAGTGATCCGGCGGTCGCTGCAATCAGCCCGTCAAACACCGGATTCAGCACTCCCCGCCATGCGTCGATACGCCCAGGAAATGGACGATTCGGTGCTGATGCAGCACGTCGATTTGTATGTCAACGACTGGACCGTGGACCTCGGGACGGTTGGCCAGGAAGCCCTGACGACACTCTCCGAAATGGCCCAGCAGATTGGGTTGGGAGCAGCGAAGCTCCGTTTTTTCTGCGGTGAAACCGGTGCCTGAGCACTGAGATTGTTTGCCCAGACCGGGGGAAAGAACTATCCTGGAAGTGAACGGATTGCCTCTTCTCTTCAGTCTTTTCCGCCGCTGCGTCGCATGGATTCCCGGTCGCTCCCCTCCTCCGATTCCTCGCAACCGGACCGTTCAGCGGTTTTGCCGGAGGGATCGACGGTGCACCGACCGAAACCAGCCTCCCAATCAACAGGCCCCGACACCTCGCCGCCTGATTCGACCGATGCATCGGGAACCGCCACTCAACCATTCGGCGTCCCCGTCGAAGAACCGGGTCGCGACCAACGGCAAAATTCAGCCGGACCGCCTCCCGCTCCCAATCCGCTTCGTGCGCCGGACGATGTGATCGAGGGAGCCGAAACGGTGATTCGAGCGGGCTCCAGCCGGTCCCATGTCTCGGCCACGCGTTCGCACCGATTGCCCGGCAACTCGTTTCGATTGCGAGACTCCTCCCACGCCTCGCATCGACACGCCACCCCGGCATCGATCACCCGTGAACTGGGCGGGCAACGGCTCAACCACTTCTTGCTGCTGGATCAAATCGGCGGCGGTGGGATGGGCGCCGTCTTCCGAGCTCGCGACGAACAACTCGGTCGAACCGTGGCGGTGAAGGTCATTCCCTTCGCGGCCGATGACCCCGACCTGCAAAGACGTTTCCGCAACGAAGCCCAAAGCGCCGCCAAGCTCGATCACCCGCTGATCGCGCGCGTCTTTGACGTCGGCAACGATGGCCCCTGGCACTACATCGTCTTTGAATACATCGACGGTGCCAACGTTCGGGACATGGTGGCAAACGGTGGTCCACTGTCGCTCGATGATGCCCTGTTCTTCACCATCCAAGTTGCCGAGGCGATTGGGCACGCGTCGCGTCGCGGCATCGTCCACCGCGACATCAAACCCTCCAACGTGATCGTGACCACCGATGGTGCCGTCAAGCTCGTTGACATGGGTCTGGCTCGCTCGGACAACTTCGACACCAGCGAAGACATGACGGCCAGTGGGGTCACGCTGGGAACGTTCGATTACATCTCGCCTGAACAAGCCCGCGATCCGCGACTGGCCGACATCCGCAGCGATTTGTACTCGCTCGGTTGCACCCTCTTCTACATGCTGACGGGTTCCCCACCGTTTCCCGGTGGGACCATGTTGCAGAAACTTCTCAGCCACGGGAACGCCGCGATCCCCGACATCCGGGAACACCGCGAAGACGTTCCGGCTGAGATGACGGCGATCTTGAACAAGATGCTCGCCAAGCTTCCTGAGCAACGCTACCAACGCAGCGAAACCCTGATCGCTGATCTCAGAGAACTGGCCTCACGTGAGAACCTGCCGCGCAGTCGCGGCGTCGCGGTTCCCACCCTGGAAGACGACGATCACCGCGAATCGATGCGTCGATTGCGTCGCCATTTGCCTTGGATGATCGCGGCAACCGTGCTGCTGTTCAGCGCTTTCGCAGTGGAATTGCATTCGCAACCTTCGCGTCGTGAACTCAGCCGCGCCATCGAGGCCTCGATCTCGCCGGATTCCGTCGAATCCGTCGCCCCACGATTACCTGCCAGCGTGGGCGAGACAAATGATTCCGCCGCAGCGGGGTCGCCACGAACCCCCACGCCTGGATCGGCGAGCGGCCCTCGCGTCGACGACTCAGCCTCCCCCAACTCGTCCCCGGCAACAGTTCGTGAAACGACCGACGGGGGTGCCACCTCGCCAATGAGCAACGGACCTGCGACCGGGCAGGGTGCCTTGTTGCCGCCGGGGCAACTGCCAGCCACATCCGTTGGCGATCGATTGCCCAACGGATCATCGCCGTCCACGACGCTCGACCAACCCGGTGCTGCGAGTGCCGCTGCAAACGATCCGACGATGGCGATCGATCAGTTAGCAGAGGACGCCGCAACAGTCCGAAACACCAGCACGCCGCGCGAGCCATCCATTCCACCTTCGATCGATCCCGATGCCGTGATTTCGGGGGCGACACCGTTGGCCGGCGGAATGACCATGAGCGACTCCGTGAGCTCCATCACTGGAGCCGATGGCGTGGGTCTGAACAGCGACTTTCCTTCGCAGGGGGCTGACCCACCTCGCCTTGGCAGCCTGCCTTTGCCACCTGGCATGACGGACGAGACCTACCAACCGCTGCCTTTGACTCCGACCGTCCCCAGCGTCGTCAATCGCGATGGGGAACGAAGCACGAGCCCGATCTACCCTGGCAGCCCGATGAATGGCAGCCCGATGAACGGCAGCCCGATGATTGGCCCCATCAATGCCAGCCCGTTGACCGGCGATTCCAGCACCGCGTCGACCGCCCCCGATTCCATCGCCTCGAACATGCTCAGTCCTGGCACAACGAGCTCCACCCGGCCGCTGACGACAGGCGACTCGGCCAGTGAACCCGCCGCCTCAGTGGATCCCAAAACCAGTCGCCCCAAGGCAGCGAATCCGGAACCCATCCGCGTCCAAATTGTTTCCACCGAAGCCCTCCGAGTTCCCCAGCTTCGCGAAGAAGCCGCTCGTGCCGGCGTTCAGCTTGCCACCACGCTGGCGGATGCATTGCAGTTGGCCGATGAATTGGAAATCGATCGCATCGACATTGCGACGCCGCAACTTGTGTCCGCGCCAGTCACCATCCCTCGCAGTGACCTGATTCTCTCATCCAGTCTGCCTGGTGGCACCGAAATCGTGTTCCGCTCGACCGAGAACGTGGACATGCAGCGAAGCGAAATGATGACGATCGGTTCGCACCGAATCGAAATGTCAGGACTGCATTTTTTCTGGACCGTCCCCGCCACCGAAACGGACGGCGGGGCAATGTTCGCGATCAACGACAACCGTCGCGTTCGTCTGCGCGACTGCACCGTGACGATCGACAACGCGTCGCGACGAGATGATGTGCAAGCTTTCAGCGTTGTCACGGATCCAGAGCGACTGCCCTACGACCGAGTGGAGAGCGGTGCGGTGGCGGACACCAGCGGAGCTCTGCCGCTGGTATCCATTGAACTGTCCAACGTGATTGTCCGTGGTCAAATCACGATGTTGCGAATGGACGTGGCCGCGGAACTCCAACTGCTCTGGGAAAACGGACTGTTGGCCGTCTCTCGCCGAATGATTGAAATGGGCGGCGCTCTCCAGCCCCCTCATCCGTCCTCGGGATCCGTCCGGCTGTCTCTGGAACAACTGACTGCGATCACCCCCAAAGGCCTGCTGCAAATGCGGATGGGCGTCAGCGCGCCCTACCCGATCGAAATTGAGCGACGGGCCGAGGAATGCGTGTTTGTCGTCGACACAGGAATTCCTCACATTGAATTAACAGGAATCCCACGTGTCGACCGAGATGAAATTTGGGTGCGACTTCGCGGATCTGGCAACGCCTACGACACCGACACCAGACTGGACGACCCCATGCTGCTGATTCGCGATGAATTGGGGCAAACCAGGGTCACGACGATGAGCGATATCCTGGAAATCCTGGAAGATCCGCCGCCCTGGATGAACGAACGGCCACCGCGATGGACCGTCCGTTGGACCGAGCGACTGCCCGAATCGACCCCCTCCAGCCGGTGGTCTCCGCGTAATTTTAGGCAAGATGGATCGGTTGTGGGTGGATTCCAGGAACGGTCTCTACCTAGAATGCCGATGGAACCTACATTTGACTTTCCCCCCACACCGTGACTTTAATGGTGCGTCGGCGGTCTCGTCGGCTCCCGCCTGAAATCCCACCTGATCTTTACTTGAGGAACCTGCTTGATGAAACGCTTGGCTCTTGTTCTGGGCATCGCTGCCTGCTTTTCCACCCCATCGTTCGCGATCAGCGAATTTGGCAAACAGTGGAAAGCTGACTACATCACCGAAGACACCGACTCTGATTTCGTGAAAGCGACCCGCAAAGCTGGTTGCAACCTGTGCCACGTCAAAGGCGCACCAGAAAAGAAAGAAGCTCGCAACGAGTACGGGCGAGCCCTGCAGAAGCTCCTCGATAAGAAGGACTTCCCCAAGGAATACTTCAAAGAGCATCCAGAAGAAGCCGCTGCAAAGATCACGGCTGCTTTCAAGAAGGTTGCCGAAGTGAAGAGCACCGACGGCAAGACCTTCGGTGAAAAGATCAAGGCCAACGAATTGCCAGCGACCGACGCAGGTCTTTGATTGACCTGCCCGCCGCGTGAGGTTCGAACAGAACCCCATGACGCGTGGTGAATTCGACTAAACTACGAAGCCCGATGAGTGTCCCACTCATCGGGCTTTTTTCATGAGATGCCCCACCATTCTCCCCACCTGGATTCTCACACCATGCGTCCCGCCTCTTGGCCGAGTCATCGCTTGTCGATGTGCTCGATGATTCTCGCCACGCTGCTGCTCATCCCCGCTTCGCAAACGAAAGCCGAAACGACTCATGACGTCGTCGTCTACGGCGGCACCGCCGCGGCCGTCACCGCGGCGATCCAGTCCGCTCGCATGGGCCAATCAGTCGTCATGGTTTCACCCGACGTGCACCTGGGCGGCCTGACCAGTGGAGGCCTGGGCTGGACCGACACGGGCAACAAAGCCGTCATCGGTGGACTCGCCAAAGACTTTTATCACCGTGTCTACAAGCACTACCAAAACGACTCCGCGTGGAAGTTCCAAACTCGCGAAAAGTATGGCAACCGAGCCCAAGGGCACCGGGCCAGCGACGATGACCAAGCAACGATGTGGGTCTTTGAGCCGCATGTCGCTGAAAACATCCTTGATGAGATGCTGGCAGAACACGACATCACCGTCCTCCACGACGCGTGGCTGGATCGGGAAAAAGGCGTGACGAAGCGGGATGGTCGCATCGTGTCCATCCAAACATTGGATGGCAAAACGTATGCGGGCAAGATGTTCATCGACGCCACGTACGAAGGCGACCTGATCGCCGCAGCCGGGGTCGCAACGGCGCACGGTCGCGAAGGAATCAGCGACTACAACGAACCTCACGCGGGTGTTCAAACCGGCGTCCTGCATCACTCGCACCACTTCGACGTGTTGCCGCGACGGGTTGATCCCTACGTCGTGCCAGGTGACCCGAGCAGCGGGGTGATCCCCTTGGTCAGCCCCGATCCGCCAGGCGAATTTGGTTCCGCCGATGATCGTGTCCAAGCCTATTGCTTCCGAACTTGCATGACGAACCATCCAGAAAATCGCGTGGCGTGGACACGGCCCGAGGGCTACGACCCGGCCACCTACGAAATCATGGCCCGCACCTTCGAAGCGGGATGGCGAGATGTGTTCAATAAATTTGACCCCCTGCCGAACTTCAAAACGGACACCAACAACCACGGTCCCGTCAGCTTCGACAACATCGGTGCCAACTACGACTACCCCGAAGCCACCTACGAACGCCGCCAGGAAATCATCCAGCAACACGAAAACTATCAACGCGGGTTGCTGTACTTCATCGCCACCGACCCTCGGGTGCCGAAGGAAGTCCAAGACAAGATCAACCAGTGGGGCTTGTCGGCGGACGAATTCGCGGACAACGACCATTGGCCGCATCAAATGTATGTTCGCGAAGCCCGGCGGATGGTGGGCGAATTTGTGATGACGGAAAACCATCTTCGAAAGGAGTTGGCCACGCCTGATTCTGTCGGCATGGGCTCCTACGGAATCGACTCGCACAACACCCAGCGTTACATCACGCCGGAGGGCTACGTCCAAAACGAAGGTGACCTGGGTGTCTCCACACGCGGGCCCTACAAGATTGCGATGGGTGCGTTGCTGCCGAAACGCGACGAATGCGAGAACCTTCTCTCTCCGGTTTGCGTCTCAGCCACCCACGTTGCCTTTGGTTCGATCCGCATGGAACCCGTGTTCATGATCCTCGGTCAATCGGCCGCAACGATCGCCGCGCTCGCCAATCAATCCGAACGTGCCGTTCAAGACATCCCGTACGCCGACCTTCGCAAACGGCTGCTCAACGACAATCAAATCCTGGAAATACCAGCCGACATTTCGAATGCCAGCTACCCGGAATCACTGAACCTGAAGTCGGTCGAAGGCATCAGCGTCGATGACACGCAAGCCGACCGCATCGGCGGTTGGATTCAAAGCCACGCCTCAGGCAATTTCTATGGCTCGGGCTATCACCACGACGGCGAGGCCACGGACCGCGTCCGACAAGCGATCTACCAAACGGACTTGCCCAAGTCCGGCCTGTACGAAGTGCGGGTGAGTTACCCCACCAACTCCAATCGTTCCAAGCAAACACGGATCGACATCCACCACAGCGCAGGCACCACGACTCACCGAATTGACCAGACTCAATTGAAGCCCGCGTCCAAGAAGCAGCCCTTGCTGGCGCTTGGTCGGTACGCCTTCGACACGACGAGTCCCGCCAAGGTGGTCATCTCGAACGAAGACGCGAACGGCTACGTCGTGATCGACGTGGTCAATTGGCTCCCGGTCGAAAAGAAGTGAATCGTAGAACCGTTGTCCCCCGCTGGTCTGTTGAACAGCCCTCAAAGGCCAAGCCTCATCCCAACTGAGTCGGCATCCAAACGTTTGCGTCACGCGGCTCGCCAACCTCCGCGACGGCTTGTTGATTGAACCCTAACCCGACGCGTGAGTTTTGAAGTTGCGCGTCGGGTTGTGAAATCGAATGAATCAACAAGCCGGAGAGCCTTGGGATTTCAACCCAAGGTCATCCGCCGACTCAGTCATCGAGGCTGAGACCGTAGTCCTTCATCTTCTTTGACAACGTGTTTCGGTTCATCCCCAAACGCGTGGCGGTCTTGGTCTGCACACCGCCGCATCGCAACAACAACTGAGAAATCAATTCGCGTTCGACTTGATCCACCACCACCGAATGCAAATCCTCTGCCTCGTCGGCTTCGTCCAACCCTCGCTGAACAACGATTCGAGCGAGTGTCTTCAGATCCATTCGACTGAGATCAAACGCCGCAGCTGCTCCCGAGGATGCCTCCGCGGATTCAGGCGGCGTGTCGATGGAACCGTTGCCCATTGGTGCGATTGAACTCAACCCGCCTGCGGAGCTCGCCGATTCGCGCGTCGCGACGCTGCGTTGGGGATCACGCACACACAAGGGCAGCGCGTCGAGCACCAACTCGTCTGTGTCGCTCATCACGACCGCTCGCTCCACATAGTTTTGAAGTTCGCGAACGTTTCCGGGCCAGTGGTAGTCCTGCAAAGCTCGCATCACACCGTTCCCGAGGTGCGAGACATAGCGGTCATTGACTTCGTTGTAGTGATCCAAGAAGAACGCCACGAGCGCCGGGATGTCTTCGCGTCGGTGTCGCAACGCTGGCAGCTCGATCGGCACCACATTCAAACGCCAGTAAAGGTCTTCCCGAAACTCATCGAGCTGCACTTGCCGCATCAAGTCACGGTTGCTGGCCGCGATGATTCGCGCGTCAGTTCGATGACTGGAAGTGTCACCGACTCGTTCGAATTCCTTTTCCTGCAACACCCGCAGCAGTTTGACCTGCAACGTCAACGTGGTGGAGTTGATCTCATCGAGAAAGATGCTGCCGCCGTCGGCGGCTTCGAAACGACCAGCGCGATTGGCAACGGCACCGGTGAAGGCACCTCGCACATGCCCAAACAATTCGCTTTCCAGCAAACTTTCGCTCAGCGCGCCGCAGTTGACTTTGACGAACGGGCCTCCGCTACGGTGACTCAATCGGTGCACCGCCGAAGCGATCAACTCCTTTCCTGTTCCGGTTTCTCCAAGGATCAGCACCGACGCATTGCTCACGGCAACCTTGCGGGTCACGCGATCGACTTCACGCATCGCGGGCGAATTGCCAATGACGCCGGGTAGGAGCTGTCCTCGAGAACTCACAGAATCACAACCAAGATGCGGATTGCCCGAATGCGTCCATGAAGACCTGATTCTTCAGTGGCGTTCGTTCTCGGACACCGCTCTGGCGGTCTTCTAACATCTGTTCCGCATCGGAGTTGGGTTCGCGTTCGTCGGCATACCCCATGGCGATCGCGGTGGCGGGCTCGTAGCCTTCCGGAATCTGATACTGGCCTCGGACCTGGCTCAGATTGACACCTGCCATTTGGTGCGTCTGCAAACCCAACGAGGTCGCTTGCAGAGACATCAGTGCGGCGGCGGCACCGAGGTCGTGCAGGGCGACTCGATTGGGTTTCTGGTTGTAAGAAAAATTGGTTCGAATGACGGTGCAGATCAGCACGCCTGCATGGGACGCCCAATCACGGTTGGCTTCCAACAGGCACTGCAACATGGCTTCAAAAGCCTCCCCGTCTTGGCGACGTGCGACAATCCACGACCATGGTTGATCGTTAAAACTGCTGGCAGCCCAGCGAGCGGCTTCCAAGCACTGACGCAATTTGTCATCTTCGACTTCACGCCCATCAAACCGATATGGGCTCCATCGATCAGCGATGACGGGCAAAACTTCCAGATCCGTTTCGTTGACTGCCATCTTCCATCCAACGCTTTGCAAGATTGTTTTGAACAACGTACCCCAGGTCGCCACGCCCAAAAACGCGACGCCAAACCGCCCCGGTGAGGTGCCGATAGGTTATCACGGCGGTGCAAAGTGGGCTACGTGGTCGATTCGCCAACGCTGTCAAATTGTGAGTCGTGCACGCGACGAAATCGCTTCGCGAGTCGATCAGTTGACACACTTCAGCCGGAGCAAACAACGGACCGACGATGCAGAAACGGTGGCGTCGGAATTGCTCCCCTTGTGCGAGGCATTGCGGTGGATCGGCAAGCATGGGAAGAAAACGCTGGCACCCCGAAAAGTTGGATGGATCGGGCGTCCAATGTGGATGTGGGGCGTCCGCAGCGTCGTCCAACGAGTCCCCCTGGGGCGAGTCCTGATCCTCGGAACCTGGAACTACCCGCTGCTGTTGCCTGGCGTTCAAATGGCACAGGCCCTCGCCGCGGGGAATGAAGTTTGCCTCAAACCCGCCGCCGGGACCGAAGCCGTGTCCGCCGAATTGATCGCCGCTTTTTATGCCGCGGGCGTACCGGAACATGCGATCACGTTGCTGAATTCCACCACCGAGGCGGCGATCGAGGCCCAAGCCTCAGGCGTCGACTTGGTCGTCTTGACCGGATCCGTCGAAACCGGCCGAAAAGTCCTGCACCAATCGGCCGAGAACCTGACCCCTTCGATCATGGAATTGTCCGGGGTGGATGCGGCGATCGTGCTGCCTCAGGCCGACCTCAACCGCGCAGTCGAGGCAGTCACGTTTGGTCTGCTGTTCAACAGCGGTGCAACTTGCATCGGCCCGAGGCGACTGATGATCCAAACCGATCCATCCACCGCCGCCTTGCCAGAACGACTGATCGATCGATTGCGAAAGACCAACGAAGTCACCCTTCATCCCGCGGCGCGGACCAGCACCGCCGACTTGCTGGACGATGTTCTCCGAAAAGGTGCCAAGGACAGCCTGGGCCGGTACGATTCTGCCACCCTTCGCACCACCGGCAAGATGCACGCCGTGGTGCTTGAAAACGTCCCCGAGAGTCATGCCATTTTGCAAAGTGACGTGTTCGCGCCCGTCATCTCGATCATCCCGGTCAAGCTGCCCGAGCACGCGGTCCAGATGGTCAATGCATGCCCGTATCGTCTGGCCGCCTCCGTGTTCGGCCCGACTTCCCAAGCTCAATCCATCGCGAAACAACTGGATGTCGGCGTGGTGACGATCAATGACTTGGTCGCACCCACGGCCGACCCCCGCTTGCCCTTTGGTGGTCGCGGCCAAAGTGGCTTCGGCGTGACGCGAGGCCCAGAAGGATTGCTCGCGATGACCACGCCTCGAGTCATTGCCACCCGACGCGGCCGCGTCGCGATGCACTTGTCACCTCGAAACGATGCCGATGCGGAATTGTTGTCCGGCGTACTGCAGTGGTCGCACAGCACCGGATGGACGCGGCGAATCGCAGCCCTCCGGCGAGTCACCACTGCCGCCGCTCAGTGGCGTGCATTAAAAAAGTAGTGCATGACGCACCCGCATTTGCCCGGAACGTTTCCCCACGGATCGAAAGCCCCCGATGATCGCCCCCCATTCCGCCGCAAATGAACCCTACGCCCCGGCTGAGAAAACATCCAATCCACAACATGTCGTGGTGGTTGGCGGTGGATTGGCCGGATTGTCATCTGCCTGCGTGTTGGCCGCCCGCGGTCACAAGGTCACGCTTTGCGACAAAAACGATTGGGTCGGCGGCAAAGCGGCCGTGCATCAAACCGAAGGCTACCGATTCGACATGGGGCCGACGATCCTGACGCTGCCGAGTGTCTTGCGTCGGGTCTTCACCGAAGCCGGGCGAAAGATGGAGGACTACCTCGATCTCATCGCCTTGGATCCGCAGTGGCGATGCTTCTTCGAAGGCACACCCCAATCAGGCACCCAAGAGAACACGGTGCTGGACTTGGTCGCTGACGTCGAACAGATGAAACGTCACCTGCGTGACTTCACTGGGGGCGACGCAACCGGCCAAGGTTACGAATCATTCATCGAGCGAAGCAAGCAACTTCACGGTGTCTCGGATCGATTCTTCTTTTGGCGATCGATCGGTGGGTTGGCCGACACCATGGAAGTCGGGGGTGCGTTTTCCGCCGCCGTGTTGAAAGATGTCCTGTCACTCAAGATGGGTCGCAGCGTCGCTTCGATCGTCCGCTCACACGTCCCTGAACATCGTGTGTCGCAAATGATGGATCACTTCACCCAGTACGTTGGCTCGTCGCCCTACGCGTCGCCTGCCGTCTTGTGCAGCATCGCTCACATGCAAACCGAAGAAGGCATTTGGTACCCGATCGGCGGCACGCGAGCGGTCCCCGAGGCATTGTCAAAACTCGCTGGCGAACTCGGCGTTGACATCCGAACCGGAACCGACATCCTGCGGATCGAAACCGGAGGCGGATCGGTCAGCGGCGTGACCACAGCGGGCGGCGAAACGATTGCCTGCGATGCCGTGGTCAGCAACTGCGACGCGATTCGAACCTACCGCGAATTGCTCAGCGGTACACCGGAGTCGACCAAGTTCGAAAAGTCCAATCACTACGAAGCGGCCTGCAGTGGCGTGGTGCTGTACCTGGGACTGAACCGCCGCTACGAACAACTGCTGCACCACAACTTCGTGTTCTCCAAAGATCCGGAAGAAGAGTTCGACTACATCTACAAAAAAGGCCAACCAGCGCCCGATCCAACCGCGTACGTCTGTGCTCCCACGATCAGCGAACCCGAAGTGGCACCCGATGGCTGTGAAGCTCTCTATATCTTGGTGCACACGCCTTACCTGCGGCCCGGTCATGACTGGAAAGCCATGCTGCCGAACTACCGTGACGTGATTCTGGACAAACTGGAACGAACCGCTGGGATGGAAGGCATTCGCGATGCGATTGTGACCGAAGATTCACTGACTCCGGAGGGCATCCACAATCGTTACCGCGTTCTCAACGGCGCGATCTATGGTTTGGCCAGCCACGGCAAGTTCACCGGCGCCTTCAAACCTGGCAACCGTCGCAAGGACCTCCGTGGTTTGTACCTGGCCGGCGGGGCGGCTCACCCCGGCCCTGGCATGCCGATGGTCTTGATGAGCGGCTGGATCGCAGCGGATTCGCTGGACCAAGACGTGACCAACGGAAAATTCGCGTGACGGCAGCCTCCGACGTCATTGCGAAACCGGCGGATTGGTTTCAAAACGGATTTCATCGGTTCCTGCACTCCTACCTTCGTCGCAACTTCCACGCGATCGCGTTCGCACGTGAAACGGAATTGCAGACGCAGTTTCATTCGTTGGCCGAAGCAAACCCAGAACACGCCCAGGCCTCACCGCTGCAGGACGGCAGCCTTCCGCTGATCGTCTACAGCAATCACGCCTCGTGGTGGGATCCATTGCTGGCTCACGCGATCAACGAACGGCTGCTCGCGCCGCGACAGTTCTATGCACCGATCGATGCGGAGGCACTCCAGCAATACAAGGTTTTCGAAAAGCTGGGCTTCTTCGGCGTGCAATCGGATTCGAATCGAGGCGCCGCCCAATTCCTCAAGACCACCGCGGCCTTGTTCCAGCGTGAACACAGTGCGTTGTGGGTCACCCCCGAAGGACGCTTCGCAGACGTTCGCGATCACGAGGCGGAATTGATGCCCGGTCTGGCTCACGTGTGTTCGAAACTGGACCGCGGCTGGGTCCTGCCGCTGGCGATGGAATATGTGTTTTGGGACGAGCGTTTACCGCTGGTCTTGTTCCGTTTCGGCGATGTCATCTCAATCCCCACCGTGAGTGACTGGGACAAATCTCATTGGTCGGCCGAGCTCACGCGGCGTCTTCGGACCAGTCAATCGCGATTGGCGGAATTGTGCATCCAGCGATCGAGCGAACCGTTTCAAAATCTACTGCCAGGCAAACGCGGAGCTTCCGGTATGTATGACACGGCTAGGCGATTGAAGTCGTGGATGACCGGCCAATCATTCCAAGCCAGTCACGGGGACCAGTTTCAATGATCGCTTGGATGGAATGGTTCCTCATCGCGGTCCTGCCGTTTGTCTCGTTGGTTCTGGCGGCGCTGGCGGCGGGCATGTTCGTGTCCAATTTGCCACTGTTCATGGACGGCAAACGATCCGATCACGTCGACGCATCTGAATCGGGCGGCACCGATCCTCCTCGCGTGTCGGTGTTGATCCCAGCCAGAAACGAAGAGAGCTCGATCGCGGCTTGTATCGAATCCGTGTTGCGATCCGTGCAGGTCGACCTGGAGGCCATTGTGCTGGACGACGGCTCCACGGATCAAACCGGAACGATCGTTCGCGAAATCGCACAGCGAGACTCGCGAGTAAAGTTGATCGAAGGCATCGAACTTCCCGAAGGCTGGAATGGCAAGCAACATGCCTGTTACCGACTGGCTCAGCATGCCGAATGCGAACACCTGTTGTTCTTGGACGCCGACGTGCGACTGGAACCGACCGCCCTGATCGATCTTTGCCGACGTTTCGCGGTTGAACACGATGGCGGCAAAATGGGTTTGCTCAGTGCCTTCCCTCGGCAGGAAACCGGCACACTGGCCGAGAAACTCTTGATCCCGATGATGCACTTCATCTTGCTTTCGTACCTGCCGTTCGCGCGGATGCGAGGCAGCACGCACCCGGCGTACGCGTCCGGATGTGGGCAACTGTTCTTCACAACCCAGGCCGCCTACCAGGCCGCGGGGACTCATGCTGCAATTCGATCGAGTCGCCATGATGGGCTGAAACTACCCAAGGCCTATCGAGAAAACGGGATGCTGACGGACTGCGTGGACGGGTCGCAGTGGGCGGTTTGCCGGATGTACACGTCGGCGGGGGAGGTGGTGCAGGGGCTGCTCAAGAACGCAGACGAAGGCATCGCGAATTCTCGGTTGTTGATTCCGTTCACGATTTTGTTGGGCGGAGCCAATCTGTTGCCGTGGATCACGTTGGTCATTGCCTTGGCAAAGCGGTCCAGCCTGATCGTTGAAGGCTTGCCGGTTTCGACGTCGGTGGTGATCGGGATCCTGGTCAGCACGATCGCGATTTTGGTGAGCTACGTGCCTCGAATGACCGGGGCGATCCGGCTGGGGCAGAGCGTCACGGGAGCGATCCTGCACCCGATTGCGATCGTCAGTTTCCTGCTGATCCAGTGGTGGGCATTCTGGAATCACCTCCGAGGCCGACAAGTCACCTGGCGCGGCCGCCTGGGCTGACGCACGCTGCTTCCCACCGAAGATGACCATGGGTTGAAAACCCAAGGCTTTCGGCTGCCGTCGCTCCGCGACTGGTTGTGCGTGTCGGGGTGAGCTAACAACCGCGGAGCGGTGACAGTTGTCAGCCTCGGGTTTTCAACCCGAGGTCTCGATACAACCTCCTGACTCGACAAGCCGCTCGGGACGCGCGAAAAACAAATGGTGGCTGGCGTCTCGGTTTCGCCCCGGATGGGGCCGTCGTACTTAGCTCGGGGCGGAAGCCCCGAGAGACCGATACCGGAAAACAAACGGTCGCCCCGGACGGGGCCGTCGTGGGATTTTGGGGAGTCCCTCGCTCACGCGTCGGGTTGTGATGGGTGGTCTTGGTGAGACATTGGATCGAGTCTTTTCAGATTGTTGGCGAGCGGGCGGATTGCCGCACCCCGTTTTCCTGCGTCTTTTTATCCGGTTGGCTCCCTGGAGCAAATGTGTTCCGATTTGGGGGTTCGCTTTGTTTTCAAGTGCAAGGATTCCTTCGTTGTTTAGGCCTCATTCACGTCTTTGGTTGCTGGCCGCTGCGTGCTGCCTTCCTGTCGCGGTTGGCTGCAATGACAGCGAGATGGAGTTTGAATCCAATCGTGTTCATGCGATGGCGCTCGAACGTTCACGGGATCTGCCTACCGAAGCGGCATTGGCGGATGTCGAATTGGTGCTGGCCGAACTGTTCGGAACCCCCGCAGAACCCGCCTGGCCGGCCGATCGACTGACCGCCGACCAACGTGCATTGGTTTCGCTGGAACGGCTTCAACAAGCCTCCGGGTCCGTCGAAAGCGACGCTGAGAACGTGCACCGCGGGCTGTACACCGAGCACTGCGTGATCTGCCACGGTGTTTCCGGCAGCGGCGCCGGTCCTGCATCGATGTACCAGTGGCCTTACCCCCGAGATTTCCGGGCCGGCGTGTTCAAGTGGAAATCAACGCAGCGGGATGCCAAGCCGACTCGCGATGATCTGCGGCGATTGCTGGTAAACGGGATCCCAGGCACTCCCATGCCTTCGTTCATGACCGTGACGCCAAGCGACCGCGAAGCGCTGATCGACTACCTGATTTATCTCTCGATTCGCGGCGAAGTCGAGCGTCAACTGCTGGCTCTGGCGATCGATGACCTTGGCTACGAAGACACACCGCCGACCGATGACCTGCGTTTGCGAGTGACGGTCACGGAACAAGCCAATCTGGGAAGAAACGAGGCAGGGGAGATCGTTTTTACCGATTTGACACAGTCCAGCCGTGATGCGAAGCCCCAGGCACCTGACGAGGGCAATCAACCTGAATCGACGGCCGTGGAACCGACCGAAGGCGAATTGGCGGTCGAGGAAATCCTGCAGGCGGTGGCCAGCGAATGGGTTCAGCCGCAGGCGTCTCCCGTGCCACCAGAACAAATCCCCCATGCCGCCGATGAACTGCACGCCTCGATCGCTCGCGGTGCCAAGCTGTTCAGTGGCCAAGTTGCCAACTGCGCGGGGTGCCACGGTCCGGCGGGGCAGGGCGGGTTGCCGCTGAATGACCTGGATGACTGGACCAAGGAATTCACGACTCGGATTGGGATCACGCCCACGGATGCCGACGCGGTCAAACCTTTCCGCAAAGCCGGCGCACTGCCACCGCGAATCATCGAGCCCCGCCGACTGGCTGGTGGGGTGTTGCGAGGCGGCGACGATCCTGAGACCCTTTTCCGCCGGATTCAGCACGGAATCGCAGGAACGCCGATGCCGGGAATCGAACTCAGCGAGTCAGCCACGGGCGCAACAGGACTAACCCCTGGAGACGTTTGGGACTTGGTTCATTACGTTCAGTCGCTGGTCCAGCCCACGCCCAAACCGTCCGTGCGTGTGGTGGACGACGAAAATCCCTCCGCTGCCGTAGAAACAGGTGTCTCCTTATGAGTCGCGACAATTATCGAACCGTTGGCGCGATCGTCGGTTTGGCATTGGGAATCGGTGCCATGTTCCTGTTCGGCATGTCCGGAATTGTTCCCGGAGCCATGTTTGGCGCGGGTGGATGCGTGATTGGCGGGATTGCCGGAGAACAGATTTTTGATCGACGAGGGCAGCAATGAACCAAGCTGCTGACACCCAAAACGCATCCGAATCCGGCCCCGAATCCGAAATGGAACGCCCCGCGGACGCGAACACCAGCGATTCACCGAAGGAGGACGGCTCGCAATCCGTTCCCCAATGGCCTCACCGGCTGACTCGCGTGATGGTCTGCTTGACCTGGCCGCTGATCTGGGTCGGGGGGTTGGTGACGACCTACGACGCGGGCATGTCGGTTCCGGATTGGCCGGGAACGTACGGGTACAACCTGCTTCTGTATCCGATCTCGACTTGGTTGCTGGGGCCGTTCGATTTGTTCATCGAACACGGCCACCGATTGCTGGCCGCCCTGGTTGGCTTCATCGCAATCGGGCTGGTCATTTCTTCCTTCCTGGCTGAAAAACGTCGCTGGGCAATTGGTTTGTCGGTGCTGGTGCTTGCCGCCGTGATTGGGCAGGGCGTTTTAGGCGGCTTGCGTGTGACGCTGAGTGCACGGACGCTGGCGATGATCCATGGATGCGTCGGCCCCGCGTTTTTTGTGCTGTGTGTGATCGCGGCCTGCGTGACCGGCCGGAACTGGCTGGCCGCTTCGGTGCGTAAGTCCGCCGAGGGCACTTCCCCGCAAACCCCGACCGCGTTTTGGCCAATCGCGTTGTTGGTTTTGGCTTACATGCAGTTGGTTTTGGGAGCGATGATGCGGCATGCCTTGCCCGGTTTCAGCCCGGTCGGATTTGCCCACATCGTCAAGACGCACATCACGATTGCCTTCGTCTTGTGGCTGATGACGGCTCTGGCGTACTGGCGAATGCGGCGCTGCGGCGATTTGACGCTGTCGCGTCCGGCGGGTGCCTTGATATGCTTTGTGGCCGTGCAAATCGGCTTGGGGGTGGCGACTTGGATTGTCAACTACGGCTACCCACAGATGCTGGCTCCACTTTCAGCGTCTGGCTCGTACCTGCTGCACAGCAAGAACGTCCTGGACGCCTGGATCGTGACGGGTCACGTTGCGACGGGATCGCTGATCTTGGCCGTTTCGTCACTGCTGTTGGTTCGCTTGTACCGCCGCCGACGCGTATTATCCTTCTCTGTCTCATCCTGAACCCGGAACGATCATGGCATCTGATTGCCGCGAAACGCTCGAGATTGTCGCCGGAAGTGGTTTGTCCCTCGATGATGGGTCTCTCCAGAACTCGGGTTCGCTCCCTCGCACCCGCTCGGCGGCGAGCGGATCGACTGCCGTGCTGGAACCTTCGTCGCGGATGAAACCTGTTTCCCGCCCGCGTCCCTCGACCGATCGAGCCAGCACGTTGAATGATGAAATTCCCGTGCCAGAAGCCACTCCAAAATCGCAAGCTTCCGACGCACCATCGGACGCAAGCCCCGCTGCGGCCACACGCGCCGACCGAGGTGTCTTCGCCGATGTGATCGAGCTGACCAAACCCCGCATCGTCACGATGATCCTGGTCACCACCGTCGCCTCGGCGTTGATCGCTGGCAGCGCGACGCTGACCTTGGTCGATTGGTTTTGGCTGATGATCGGAACCGCTCTGATCGCTGGCAGTGCAGGCGCGGCCAACCAAGTTTGGGAGTGCCAAATCGATCGCAACATGCCACGGACCGCCAATCGTCCGGTCCCCGGTGGACGGATGAGTTATGCCGTTGCATTTGGCTTGACCGCCGCCAGTGGAATTGCCGGAGGAGCCATCCTGTGGCTGGGCAGCGGCCCGATTCCCGCCAGCGTCGGCATCGCGACTTGGTTGCTCTACGTGTTGGTCTACACCCCGATGAAAACCCGAACCGCTTGGAACACCACGGTCGGTGCGATCGCCGGTGCTCTTCCTGTGTTCATCGGCTACACCGCCGCCGGTGGAACACTGACGGAACTGCCTGGCTGGATGTTGTTTGGTGTGCTGGCATGCTGGCAGTACCCCCACTTCATGGCAATCGCTTGGCTGTACCGAATTCAGTACGCCAAAGCGGGTTTTTGCATGACCACAACAGTCGAACCCACCGGACGACACGCGGCTTGGCAGAGCATTCTCGGCAGCGTGGCGTTGGCGATCTGCGGCGTGGTTCTGGCTTGGTTTCCCAACGGCCAATGGGTGGCATCGGCCGCCAGCGTTCTCGCAACGGTCCTGATCCTGGCCGCCTCGTGGCCGCTGTTGCGAGCTTCTTTGAACTTTCGTGCGAACCCCAATGACACGACCGCTCGCAAAATGCTTCGCTGGTCACTGGTTGTTCTGCCCGCCGTGCTGCTGGTGATGACTCTTCGAGCTTCACTGTAAAAAATCATTCATGACTACGACCTCGACTGCAACAAACCCCGCTGACGCGACGAACGAGTCCGCGTCCTCCTTGGGTGATGTCCTCTGCGACATTCGCGACCTCCACCATCGCTACGGCGACCACGTGGCGGTCGACGGAATCGACCTCTCTGTGCGTGCTGGCGAGATCGTCGCGGTACTCGGCAAAAACGGCAGCGGCAAAACCACGCTGTTTCGCGTCCTCAGCACACTGTTGCCAATCCAACGCGGTAGCGTGACCCTCGATGGGCTGAACATCTCCGAACACGTCGACGCCGTTCGCAGCCGGCTTGGAATCATTTTCCAGTCCCCCAGCTTGGACATCAAACTGACGGTGGACGAAAATCTCCGCTGCCAGGGTGCGTTGTACGGTTTGTCGGGACGGGAACTCACCCGCCGCTGCGATGCTCTGTTGGAACAGTTCTCACTGACCGACCGACGTCGCGATCTTTGCCAAACACTTTCCGGCGGACTGAAACGTCGCGTCGAACTCGCCAAAGGCTTGCTCCATCAACCGCGAATCATGCTGCTGGACGAACCCAGCACAGGACTCGACCCAGGGGCTCGCCTGTCGCTGTGGGATGCGTTGCAACAACTCGCAAGTGACGGCGTGGCAGTGCTGCTGACGACTCACTTGATGGAAGAAGCCGCCAAAGCCAACCGCGTGATTTTGCTGGACCAAGGCAAGAAAATCGCCGACGACGCTCCTTCACGCTTGCGAGCGGATCTGGGTGGCGGCGTGCTGACGATCGTGCCCGATGAATTGGCTTCCGCGAAAGCGATCTTGCAACGCGAACTGAACCTGGAAACTCAAATCGTTGGCGAAACCCTTCGCATGCCATGCGATGCCCCGGAGATCGTCGCCAAAGTTTCCGCGGTGCTCGGCAGCGGCGTCCAATCGATCAGCATCGGGCGGCCCAACTTGGAAGATGTCTTTGTCGCTCGAACGGGGAAAGAATTCCAATGAGTGCTGCTGCGATGAAAAACGATGCTTCCGCCAATCCGGGTCTCACGACCTCGGGCATGACCACGTCCGCACGGATGGGCGCCGCGTGGATGCTCGCCCGCCGCGAATGGACTCGGTTCTTTCGCCAACGCAACCGCGTGACGGCCGCGATCGTGCAACCGCTGCTGTTCTGGTTGCTGTTTGGAACCGGCCTGCGAGGCTCCTTTGAATCCGCTGGCGGTGAAAGTTTTTCCCAGTTTTTCTTGCCGGGCACCATCGGCTTGATCGTCCTGTTCACCGCCATCTTTGCAACCATTTCGGTGATCGAAGACCGTCGCGAAGGCTTCATGCAATCGGTGTTGGTCTCGCCTGCCGGACGCTTCCCAGTCTTGGTGGGCAAGGTGCTCGGCGGTGCCGCGATCGCCTGGGCTCAAGCGTTGATCTTCCTGCTGCTGGTGTACGTGGTCGGTGCGGCTTCGATTGCCTGGACGTTCCCGTTGCTGTTGCTGCTGTTGGCCATCATTGCCATCGCGATGTGCGCCCTGGGAATGATCGTGGCCTGGCCAATGGAAAGCACCCAAGGCTTTCATGCCATCATGATGCTGGGCTTGATGCCGATGTGGTTGTTGGCTGGAACGTTCTTTCCCATCCCCGCCTGGAGCCTCTCGGGACCGGTGGTCGAAACGGGTGCGGCAACGATGGGCGACTGGGGTGGCTGGCTGCTCGCGGGCATCATGCAACTCAATCCACTCAGCTACTCCATGCTGGAACTACGTCGACTGCTGAACCCAACCTTGGACCTTTCCTCGGCAGGCTTCGCGCCGTCCTCCACAACTTGCTGGACGGTCACGGTGGTTGCCACCATTGCGGTTGTGCTCATCGCATGGCGGTTGATGCGAGGCAGCCGCAAGGCAGATACGATGGTTTGAACCATCGGCGTTGCCTCGATGGTGAGTCACCAACAATTGCCACACTTGTTCACGCTTTCGCGACAAAGCAATGGAATTCATCTGGAATGACGGCGGACGATCTTCCGCAGGATTCGTTGGCCTCGCAGGCGACTGCGTGACGCGAGCGATCGCGATTGCGACTGGCACCAACTATCGCGATGTCTACCAGACTCTGGGCAAGTCTGCGAACAAGACCGTTCGCAATGGCGTCTGCAGCTCGGTCGCGGACGACTACCTTCGCGCCAACCAGTGGCATCGACGTTCCGGCGACGACCAAGCCTTCGACGCTGAAAGTTTGCCTCGCGGGGTCGTCATCGTTCACCTCGAAAAACGCGACAGTCGGCGAGGTGGCCACTTCAGTTGCCTCATCGATCACCAGATCCATGACACCTGGAACCCGATGGACGACGGCGACTACGTCGTTGTGAACCACTGGACCTACGCGGGTGCTCCAACCGAATCGACCTTGCCCGCGATTGGACCTCAACGGCAGCAGGACAGCGAGCAGGTTCTCACTCAGAATGAGTTCGAAAAGATCCTTCGTCGCCTGCGTGCTCTCGACACGACGGCCAGCAATCACGCCAGCACGGAAGGCGAGAAACGCAACGCCCTGCGAATGATGCAGAGCCTGATGTTGCGCCACAATTTATCTCGCGAAGACATCACCGAAGACGACAACATCGAGAGCGTTTCATACACACGGATGGCTTGCCCGGTGAACGGACGACGAGCCTGCGGATGGGAAAAATCGCTTGCCGCTTATGTCACGGAAGAAATCTTCCCGATGGTGCAGTGGTACTACGGACGCAAACAAAACCGAACGTTGTTTTGGTTCTACGGACCGGTCGATGACGTGCAAAACTGTCTCCTGCTGTTTCGCGAGCTGTTGCTCACCATCGCGACGGCGGCTCACCTGCAATACGGCGGGCATTCCCGTGGCAGCGGAGCCTCCTACGCCGAGGGCTACGTTCGCGGAATGCCCCAGCAGGTGACACAAACCCCAAACACCATGGCGGAAGACCAAGCGTTCAGCCAATCCGCGCTGATTCACGCTCGAACGCTGGCGGTCCAACAAGCCGCGGTGGATTGGCTGAAACTTGAATGCGGCATTGCCTTGGTGATGTCCCGAGGCAGCGGCCGCGACCAACACGATCCCGACGCCGCCAACCGCGGAAAGCGTCACGGTTCCAAACACGACCTCTCCACCGTCAACGGCCGCAAACGCCTCGGCCACAGCTAAAAGGTGTCAGGTACCTTTTTGGAAACTTAGGCAATCACAAACCACCTATTCCCCCAAAAAGGTACCTGACACCTTTTTCGCCCTTGGGGCGTCCGCCAGAACCACCACTCCCTCAGGGCAATTCGCCATGAAAATCTTCACTCACGTCACTCTGATTCTCGTTGCCGGAATTGCTCTCGGGCTGTTCGCACGCCAGCTCCGCCGATCCGCCGCTCCAGCGGATGGGCCGGGTGAGGGCGAGGTGATTTATGGCAACGACAACGCGGTGGTCGATAACGCGACGCTTCGGCCGGAAGACATTGCCAACGACACCCCCACCAAACCACCGGAAGACGTCGCATGGCTCAGTGAATTTGAACTGCTCGAACGCAGCGGCGAGATGGTCTCCACCGATGACCTGAAGGGCGCACCCTATGTCGTCAGCTTCTTCTTCAGCACTTGCCCCAGCATTTGCGTTTCTCAGAACCAGAAACTGAAGGAGCTGCAGGACGAGTTTGCGGGGCGTGGCGTTCGCTTCGTCGCGATTTCGGTTGATCCCGAAACGGACACGCCGGAAGTCCTTCAAGAGTACGCGGCGCGGTTCGGTGCCGATCCAGACCAGTGGTTGTTCTTGACCGGCGACCTGAATTACATCCGCCGGATCGGGGCGGAAATTTTCCAGCAACCAGTCAACAAACAATTTCATACCGAACGTTTTGTGCTGGTCGATGCCGACGGAAAAATCGAGGGCTTCTACAACTGGCCTGAAAAACGTCAACTGGAGGAATTGAAAGCGAGCATCGAATCCATGCTCCAGGAAGAAGCCTCCTCGAAGAAGTCTTGATTCATGTGGGATACACTGGCGGCCAATTTGCCGCACCTCAACGCGGCCTTGAATTTGATCGCCACGATCTTTCTGGCCCTCGGTCTGTACTACATCAAGAACGGACGGGCGAAGATTCACAAGCAAATGATGCTCCGCGCGTTTGGCGTCAGCATGCTGTTTCTGCTGTGCTACCTGTTCCACAAATTCGCGTTGTATCAATCGACGGGCGAGTTCAACCGGCGGTTTCCAGCGGACGCTCCCGATGCGGCTCGGTACACGTACCTGTCGATTCTGATCCCGCACATTTTACTGGCCATCGCCGTGCCCTTTTTGGCCCTCCGAGCGATTTACTTGGCCAAGAATGGCCGCATCGTGGCTCACAAGAAGCTGGTGCGGTTTGCGTATCCGATTTGGATGTACGTATCGGTCACCGGCGTACTGGTTTACTTGATGCTTTACCAACTGTACGCATGACAATCTGAAACAAAGATTGCCGCGAACGTTGGTGCGGCAATTGCGTACACAAGAGAGTGGCGCAGCGAGTGCCTGCCCAATTGGCCTTCTGCCATTGAAAACACGAGTTTTCGGATGCCAGAACGGCTGATTCTCGGTGATGGAGCATCTCTTTCTGACAAGAGAGCCCAAGCCGATTGCGTTTGCTATCGATGTTTTCAAGGAACCTGCCTTCGATGGGTATCTACTTCCTGTTTGTTTTGCCTCCGTTCTTGCTGGGTTTGTACGCTCAGTGGAAGGTGAAATCGTCGTTTGCGGCGATGGCGAAAGTGCCGGCGCGCATGTCGGGTGCCGAAGCAGCTCGCCGAATGCTGGACCGAGCCGGATTGCAATCGATCGGGATCGAACGCGTGGCGGGCAAATTATCGGACCACTACGATCCGCGAGCCAAAGTCTTGCGGCTCAGCGAGGACGTTTACTCGGGCCGATCCATGGCTGCGCTCGGCGTGGCGTGCCACGAAGCCGGGCACGCATTCCAGGACGCTCAACACTACGCGCCCTTGGTCGTTCGCAACATTGCCGTTCCCGCCGCCAATTTTGGCAGCGGAATCGGTGCGACGTTGTTGTTCATCGGTGCGATCATGTCATTCCAACCGTTGATGTGGATCGGCGTGATTCTGTTCTCGGCCGTCGTGTTTTTTCAGGTTGTCAATTTGCCGGTGGAATTCAATGCATCCAGCCGTGCTCGAGAACACCTGGTCGAGTATGGTTTGATCACGGCGCAGGAAGAACGCTATGTCGCAAAGGTTCTGAACGCTGCCGCGTTGACTTACGTTGCCGCGACATTGCAATCCATCATGACGCTGGCATATTACCTCCTGATTCTCACCAGTGGCCGACGCAGTGATTGACCCTTCTGACTACTTTGCTGCCTTGGATGCCCCCGAAACGTTGGCAACCAAGGCGGATGGTCCCGACGGTAAACTTCCGCTTTCCGATGAGATCCTGCGATCCTGGACCAGCGGTGACCTGTTTGGACTGACTCAAAGTGTCGGAATGGGATTCGACCCCCGCCGAGTCCTCGGCGATCAGTACTTGATCCTCAGCACCCAAGGCGGCGTGCGCAACCCAGACGGCACCCCTCAAGCCCTTGGCTATCACACCGGGCACTGGGAAGTCGGCCTGCTGGGCCAAGCCGCCGCGGAACAAATCGAACGCGACGGCGGAGTCCCCTTTGCTGCCTTTGTCAGCGACCCGTGTGATGGCCGGACACAAGGCACACACGGCATGTTTGATTCGTTGCCGTATCGCAACGACGCCGCGATCGTGATGCGTCGTTTGATCCGGTCGCTGCCAAGACGCAAAGGCGTGATTGGAATCGCGACCTGCGACAAGGGTTTGCCCGCCATGATGATGGCGCTTGCCGGGACAGGTCACCTCGCCAACGTGCTGGTTCCCGGAGGCGTGACCTTGCCGCCAACCGTGGGCGAAGACGCGGGCAAAGTTCAGACCATTGGGGCTCGCTACAGCCGCGGTGAAATGACACTGGAAGAAGCCTCCGTGGCCGGTTGCAAAGCCTGCGGCACACCTGGCGGAGGCTGCCAATTCCTCGGCACTGCCGCGACCAGCCAAGTGATCGCAGAAGCTCTCGGCATGACCGTTCCGCACGCGGCACTGGCTCCCAGCGGACAACCGATCTGGACACGCTTGGCTCGTGACGCGGCAGCCACGGCCGCGGCGATGCACGCCTCTGGATTGACGCTCCATGATGTGCTGACTGACAAAGCGTTTGAAAACGCGATGCTGATGCACGCCGCCGTGGGCGGCAGCACGAACCTGTTGCTACACATCCCCGCCGTGGCTGCCGCTGCCGGACGCCGTCGTCCGACCGCGGAGGACTTCCGCCGGATCAACCAATCCGTTCCGCGTTTCGTCGATTGCTTGCCCAACGGACCGGTCGGCCATCCAACGGTGCAATTGTTCTTGGCCGGTGGTGTTCCTGAAGTCGCCTGGCATCTTCGCGAAGCCGGGCTGTGGAATGCCGACGAGAGAACCGTGACCGGTTTGACGTGGAATGAGCTGTTGGATCAGTGGCGAACCTCCGAGCGTCGCCAAGTTTGTCGCGATCGTTTGCGTGCCGCCGATGGAGTGGATCCAGACGAAGTCATCCTGCCGCCGGCGGTCGCCAAAGAACGCGGATTGACCAGCACCGTTTGTTTTCCTTCTGGCAACCTGTGCCCGGAAGGTTCCGTCATCAAAGCCACCTCGATTGACCCGTCTGTGATCGATGACGATGGCGTTTACCGCAAACGTGGTCGAGCACGTGTCTTCACCACGGAAAGCGACGCCATCGCCGCCGTCAAAGGTCAATCGGATCGAACGGTCGAGGCCGGAGACGTGATCGTCTTGATTGGCCGTGGCCCAATCGGTTGTGGCATGGAAGAGACCTATCAGATCACGTCCGCACTGAAGTACCTGTCCTTTGGAAAGCACATCGCGTTGGTCACCGATGCCCGCTTCTCCGGCGTCAGCACGGGAGCCTGCGTCGGACACGTCGGCCCCGAAGCACTTGCCGGTGGGCCGATCGGGCGAGTGCGGGATGGAGACACTGTCGAGATCATCATCGACCGCAAGACCCTGGACGGCCGAGTCGACTTGGTCGCCACCGTCGACGGTGCCGATCCAGTCGAAGCCTTGCGAACACGTCCCATCGCAGAGGGACTGGATCGCGACAAAAACATTCCGGATGACACGCGACTGTGGGCGGCTCTGCAACAGGTTGGCGGCGGCTCTTGGGGCGGATGCATTTACGATGTCGACAAGATCATCGAAACACTCAGCGCAGGCCAAGCCGCACTCGCGGCAAAGCACTCCGAGACGTCCCTTCAAGAGGCCGACGCGAAATGAATGCCCCCAAGCGTCCCATCCAAGATCCGGTTGCCTATGCCCCCACCGCCATCGAGCGGGAAGGGGAACGTGGCATCCGCATCGTCTGGAACGATGGTGAGTCGACCTCCTGGACCGCTCGCGAGTTACGCGACGCTTGCCCCTGCGCGACCTGCCGAGAAAAACGCGGTGAGACCGGAGGCCACCAAGCCGTGACGCTGGTCGACAAAAACACAGAGGCAACCAGTGGCAAGAAATCACCGCTCATGGGACTTCCTGTCCTGAGTGCGGCCGAAGCTCGCCCGCTCACGATCGCATCGATGCGGCCCGTGGGTACGTATGCTTACAACATCGGCTTCAGCGATGGGCACTCATCCGGCTTGTTCACATTTGAACGCTTGAGACGTTCTTTCGAGTGAGCGACGGCGTCACGGGGTCCTCGCCCCGATAGCACTGGACCGCGTGATCCCGGTACCAATTCGCCGCCGCCAACAACTCATCATGCGAGGAACTGGCGGTCGTTTCCGCCTCCAGACGCGAGGCAAAGCGATGAAGCGTTTCGCTTGGCCGCCGAATCCATCCCAACCGCCGCACCCGTCGGTCCATCCGGCGACGCTCTGCCGCCAAACGCACGCTCCGTTGATCATCGACCTTGTGCCGATTGCGTCGCCACAACAGTGTCACCAAGAACACCAGCAGGGGAACCTGCAACCAGCGAAACAGCGTCACCAGGGTGTCCGTGGTTCGCACCGATGCCCACCATCGCAGTATCGGCGCAAACCAGTTGCTCGCGACGTCTTCGGCTTGCTCCGCTCCCCCTGCACCTCCTGCACTGGCAAGCGCGAGTTCCTTTCGTCGCATGGAAAGGAAGGACCGTCCGGGGGTGGACTCGACCGGCAACCACCGAGAAGCTTCGTCGTCGTAGTACTCCACCCACGCATGGGCATCCCGATTGCGGGCCAAGTACCTGTCACCAGCCTCGTTGAGTTCCGTCATCACATAGCCCGTCACGTAACGCGTCGGAACGCCAACCGTCCGCAGCATCAATGCCGTGGCACTGGCAAACAATTCGCAGTGCGCCATGTGCCGGCTTCGAAGAAAGTGCGTCAACGGGTCCAGCCCGTCTGGAACCGTCACGGGGTCGAGTGAATAGGAGAAATTCTCTTGGAAGAATTGCGTCGCTCGCTCAGCCCGTTCCGCGTCTGACTTGGCACCCACCATCAAGCGCTGGGTCAGACTTTCAATCTCGGGTCGGATTTCGGATTCCACACGAACCATGACATCGCGATCGTCGGGACTCAATGTTTCGGCTGGCGGTTGCTCTTGAACTCCCACCACCCAAGGCCAACGGACTTCGACGCCATAGCCCAACACCCCGTGTGGCGTGATCCCAATCCCATCGCCTGCCAATTCGATCCAACGCGAAGAGGCGGGCAAGAAAACCTTGCGGCCCTTGCTCGGGTCACCATGAATCTCAACGACGCCGACAAATTGCCCGCCGCCCAGGTCGTTGCCTGCGACGCCATTCCAATTCAGCAGTTCAATGGACGAATCGACTTCTTCTTCCAGCTCACCGATCCGCATGGAAAAACGTTGGCGAAAGTGGTCATCGGGATCCTGCAGCAGCGTGGTTGCGACTCCCTCAGGTTGCAAAAAACGAGCTTCAGCGACACGCCGAACACCACTGCCGGGCGGCGACTGAAAAACCCATTTCCGAGACGTCCGCCAACGCCCGCTGCTATAGGAATCGTAAACGTTGCCACGGAGATACCCGGGCTCCGTGTCAGCGAACGCACTCAACGCGATCGCCGATGGATCACTCAGGATGGATTCTCGAACGTTGCCCAATCTCGAACCGCTGACATAGCGATCCGTCCCGCCCCAACCCTGGCTGGAACTGGCATCCAATCGATCGTTCAGCTGAGCCATCACTCCGGCTTGCACATCAGGCAAAAACAAAATGGTGGCATGAGTCGTTGCAGACGCCACGACCAAAATGGCGAACAATGCCATGAACTGATACAGCGTCCCACTGATTCGTTTGGCCCCACCGGACTGCGAGCGAAGTCCCACGACCTGCTGATGCTCCGATGACGCGCAGCTCATTGCCCGTGTCGCCAGGACAAAACCAATGCAGACCGTCAGCCCCAATGCCGTTTGCGCCGTCACGGTGGAGCTCAACCCACCGCCAGCAACCGACATCAAAACCGCCAGCATCCCCAACACCAACATCATGATGTGCCCACCCCGTGGCCAATGGACCCACAGCACACAAAGCAACATCAACGAGGCGTGACCAATCGAATCCACCGCGACCAACAACACATTGGGCGTGCCTTGCAGCGCAGGGTAAAAACGCCAACCAAAGACAATCAGGACCGAACCCACCAGCGATGCAAACAACACCGCACCACGGACCAAACGAGCTTTCCAGCTCACCGGTGCGACACTCGGTTCCGGCCACCGCATTCGAACCAACACCACCACCATCAGGCTGACCGCGGCGACAAAGATGCAAGCCGGCGTGGTTGCAAACGTCCCGCCAAGGAACGATGCCAAACCAAACGTCAACGCTCCCAAGACGACTCGGTCATCCGCCAACCAGTCTCGCCAATCCAACGCGTCCTCCCGTGCAAACGACGTCATGCGAGAGTCTCCGTTGGCGGACGATTGGTGTTGGTAACAGGGGGGTTGAAAACAGGGACGTTGCTAAATTCTTCTCGCGGTTCCGAGTTGATATTCAGCCACATCAAATCCGGCAGCCCCGAAAGATCCACGTCATCACTCGCTCGGCGTGAAAACACGACGCCGTGGAAGGTTCCGCCCGCCTGCGGCATCGCATGCAAAACCTCTTGCGCCGTTGCTTCATCAACCGGCTCGGCTTCTGCCAAAGCCATCAACAGCGGCGTCGGGTCGGATGCTCCTTCGCACAAAACCGAGCGCAATTTCCCGTTGCGCTCCTGACTTTGAATCACCGAAGGAGCCTGCCAGGGAACGACCAAACGCACCTGCACGTTGGCTCCCACCAAGGTTTCCAAACCAGCCGAAGCAATCGACAACAAACGCTCCAGCGAAACGTCTTCGTCGGCGGACAATCGCCGCCAACGCGAAGCGGAAATGGCTCGGGCATCCGCTTCACCTGGAGTGGTGTCAATGAAGACCGTGACCGTCTGCTTCGCCGCCGAATTGAACTCTCGCAAAATGGGTTTTCCCAATCGCGCCCAAGAGGCAAAGTCCCATCGCCGAACCGGCATCCCAGCTCGGTACTCGCGACTGCCCACGTAGTGCTGGTGATCACCTTGCGACAAACCAACGGCCAACCCCCGAAGGCTGGCATGGATGACTTGCCACGAAACGTCGCTGTCCCAATCCAGTCGACGTGGCGTGATCACCATCGACTCCCCACTGTCGATCCATTGTGTTGATCGAAACAAGTGAAATGGAAACAACGACTCCACACGGACTGGCGGCATCACATGAACCCCTCGCCGCAGGAAGGTCAACGATTGGTTCGTCGTTGCCGTCTCACCAGGAGCGATCTCGGGAATCCATTCCTTCGCAGAAGCATCCACGGTGATCTCAAGGTCTCCGCGACTGCTCTTGCGGCGGTTTGGGTCCAATCCGACATACAAACTCAACGCCGGCAATCGACCTTGATGAATCAGGGAGACACGTGCCACGAAGTCCTCCCCCGCTCGAACCGCCAAGGGCACATCCAACGTCGCTTTCAAACGAGGCGACATGACCCGGTTGATTCCCCAACCGACCACGAACATGGCGAAGCAACTGGCGAACATCCCCATCCAGGGATAGCCCCAAACAATGTTCAACGACACGATCCCAATCAACAACAGGGTCACCGAACCGCCCGTCAAACTCCGACGCAGCGCCAGCCACCAGCTGATGGGATTGAACCACCGCAGAGCTTTCAAAACCATGCGTCTTCGCGACCAGCGCGTGCTCCGCGGGGCGGAGGATTCCCTTTGCATTGGTGGCCTATTCAAACTGGGACAGGAACTTGGTCCACGATCGACGCAACGATTTGGCGACTCTCATTGGATGTCGCGGTTCCGTGGCGTGTGCTCACCCGGTGAGCCAAGACGGCGGTTGCCAATTGCTGAACGTCATCGGGCAAGACAAAGTCTCGTCCCATCAACACGGCGCGCGCCTGGGAGGCACGCATCAGCATTTTGCTGCCCCGCGGACTGCACCCCACCCGCAACCGAGAATCTTGTCGGGTGGCGGTGGCCAAATCGACGACGTAAGCAGCCACCTTGCGGTCGGTTCGAATTTGGCGGACCCAGGTTTGAAGCAATGTCAATTCGTCGGCATGCATGACCGGCTTCAATCCGGCCACGGGTTCCGCTTCGGATTGATCCAACAGCAAATCAATTTCACTTTCCATGTCGGGGTAATCCATCGTCAACCGAAACAGGAATCGGTCAAGCTGCGATTCTGGCAAGGGGAAAGTGCCTTCAAATCCCGCCGGGTTCTGAGTCGCAATCACCATGAACGGATGCTTCAAGTCATAGCGTTCACCATCGATTGTGACCTGCGATTCCGCCATCGCTTCCAACAGCGCACTCTGCGTTCGCGGGGACGCTCGGTTGACCTCATCGGCCACCAACAGATTGCAGAACACAGGCCCCGGACGAAACTCAAACTCCCCCTTGGACTGCAAGTAAATCGGTCCGCCCAAGATATCTGCTGGCAACAGGTCAGGCGTGCATTGAATCCGTTGGTATTCCAAATCAATCAATCGCGAAACCGATTTCGCGAGCGTTGTCTTGCCCACGCCAGGAACATCTTCCAGCAACACGGAGCCTTCCGCCAACAATGCGATCAACACCGCTTCGATCACGTCCTCTTTCCCGCGGATCACCTGCCGCAACCGTGTCGAAACCTCTTGCAAGTGCTGCCAGGGTAGCAGCAGCTCATCCGGCAAATTGGACTTGAGTTCTTGGGAGGCCGACAACGTGTCTGCTGGAGGCGTCACAGGTTGAGCAGGAGAATACAAAACGAATCACGCAAGATGAGAGGACGAGTGAATGGCAAAGAAAGCAGAAGCGGTCGAGATGGCAACTGACTTTTGAAACAGCCGCTGGATTCAACCACCGCTGGATTCGAGATGTTCGATACGAGGATACCGTTTATTCACGGGAGCCGGTCCTGCCTGGGACCAGTTGTTCGCTGGAGCCTGTCATTCCTTGGAGCTGGTTGGTTCTTTGGCAGCCTTTGTCTTGACCAAGCAATGAAAGCCATAGCAGGGCTCTTCGTCTTCGCGTTCTTCCATCGAAGACTCTAGCATTTCTTGAACCTGACTCATGCGGTCCGCGTCGAGCGCCATGGACAACACACGCTGCTGCCCATCGGGTCCCAAAACGGCCGTGGTCAAGACGGCAACGCTGCCGGGATGCTTCAAAGCTTCGATGATATTCTCTCCCACCTGCTGCTCTGCGTTTTTGATCGTGGTTACAAATTGCGTTAGCTGCGCGTTGTCGGGAGGATTGGCCACCCGAAATTGAGACAGGTCCTCGCCGCTGGGGCGAACGTTCGGAGCATCGTCGGAAGGAGAAGAAAAGCTTGGTGAATTCATGAACGCCCAGCGAAACAGAGAGGATCAAAACGGAGACAAGACGGGTTCAACAAACCGGCCACCCTTTGCGAATCGACGTGCTCCTGCCAACAGGCGTCACGAACATTCCTCCCATTTCCAGGGCAGCGGCGAACGGTTCAGACACCATCATAAGGCTTCACCATCTTGCGATGCGGCAACGAAATCTCGGTGAAGGTTTCTCCAATCGCGGTGTAGCCCACCTTTTCATAGAAACCGATCGCTGTCTCTCGGGCGTGCAATTGGAATTGGGTGTACCCCCGCTGTTCCAGCGAGGCCTCGACTTCGGCCAGCAACTTGGCGCCGATGCCTTCGCCTTGCCGGTCCGGGGCAACCGCCATTTGCCGCAACTTGACCGAACTGGACGTCAAAGGCTTGGCGGACACCACCGCCGCCAATTTTTCGGAACCATTCCGCAATCCAAAGTGCAATTCGGCGTATTCACCGTCCAATTCCTCCGCCGTCAGCTTCAGCCCCAGCGGTTCGCGCAGCACGCAATGCCTGAGATCCAGTGCCTCCTGGTACAACGGGGTGCACCATTCGATTTCAAGGAATTCCAATCGTCTGCCTCCCGGTCTCGTCAAACGTCTCGTGGCGCGCCTCTTGGCTCTGACGAAGACGATTGTAGCGGACTCAGCAGGTTTTCACTCGTACTCGTCGAATTCGTCGGGATCGCCGCAAAGTGGATCCAGAACCAAGCCACTCCATTTCACCATCCGAGTCGCGGTGGGCCACAGACTGAAAATACTAGCAATCGCCAGAAACGTTGCGAGCTCAGCCAACACCCAAGGCAGCTCGACGCGTGCGAGCAAACACCCTGCTGCGGTGAAGCAGGCGGCGGAAATCAAGATCCCAGCGCGGTGGGCCGACGCGACCCGACGACTGACCCGGCACGACAAGTAGATGTTTCGACTCGGATTGTCCCACTGTGCAATGAAACTGCGAAGTGCCACGCCGCGAGGGTAGTGCCGCAGACCGTTGAGCAACGACTCGTAGCGACACTTCAAATAAAGCTTGGGCAACTGAAAATGAACCAGCCCGCCCGCCACCAGCATGGCAATCGCCAACCCCATGAACCACCAAGGCGAAACCAGCGGTGTCAGCCTGGCGTCGCTTGAGGCTCGTAACATCACGGCGTGCGCCAGACTCGTTTGAAGCGGAAAAGCCGCCAGCACGATCAAGCACACCCGCAGGAAACGTCGCTCCGCTCCCAAATTCGTCAACCGAAGCTTCTGACGCGTCCAAGACGGGAAACGGTGCCTCACCCGTGCACCAAGCCCTCGCGAGAAAAGCGGGAACGTGTAGGCCGTGGTCGCCACGAACAACAACAGAGCGACTCCCCCGTTCGACCACGCGATCATCTCGTGACTGAGCGACGACAACACCAGCAAAAGCTGAGTTGTTTCCGTCACCACGCATGCCAATGACATGCCCAACGCGATCGCCCCGACAGCGGCCAATGACATGGCCACCGAGCGCGTGGATTGCTTGACGACAGACGCAGGTGCTGGTTTCCAGAGCAAAGGGAAAGCCCGTTGATGCAGCGCTCACGCACCAGCACGCTTTTCAACGGCAATGACAACCGTCGACAAGCCAAGGACTGGGGTGGCAGGGTGTGGGGAAAAGGAAAAGAGATCCGCTGAGACGCCCCCAACTCAATCGCACCAAGTCGCTTGAGTGGGAACAACCGCCATGTTCACCATGCAATTCGGGTGTGCTGGCAACCACAACGGCTCATCAATCAGCGGACACACTAATTCCCCAAGTCGTTCAAGGCAAACACTTTACACGCACCAAACGGGGACCACCGGCACCCCCTGCCAGGACAATCCCACCAAGTGTCACAGCCCAGTGCCCTTCCGGCCTGTTGATTGAATCCTAACCCGAAGCGTGAGCGAGGGATCGCGTGCCATGCAACGAGCCTGTGGATCCCTCGCTCACGCGTCGGGTTGTGAACTCGAGTAAGTCAACAAGCCGCTTCCGGCGTGACCAAACGTGTCACAGGACTAGCGAACAATCTTTTCAGTGAGACGTGACCCACACGTCACCTCGGCCTCCCGCCCCACTGACGAAGGTTTTTCGAATGACTCAGCTCTCCCTCTTCGACGCCATCGCACCGACTTCGCCCGTGATCGCATCGGTCTCCGTGATCGCAGCACCGAAGCCCAAGGGCACCGACAACACGTCCGAACCCACACTGCTGGCTCTCGCGGAACTGATTCGCCAAGGACGAGAGCAACTCGAAGCCCAACGGTC
Organism: Rhodopirellula islandica; assembly: GCF_001027925.1. NCBI lineage: Bacteria > Pseudomonadati > Planctomycetota > Planctomycetia > Pirellulales > Pirellulaceae > Rhodopirellula > Rhodopirellula islandica. Next base: position 75,202 of record NZ_LECT01000014.1, read on the forward strand.
ATCCACCGAACGCCCCATTCAACGAATCGGCGATCTGGCCCAGGCCGTTTTGCGTCGCCACGATTTGGTGGCTCGTCGCCGCGCCGCGTCGCAACAAAAGGCCAGCGACTTTGACGCCGCCGACGACAACGTTCAGGTCGCTTCCTGATCCAAGCCGATGGAAGCTTCGGCTGTTTGGTTGTCCGCGACCCCATTTTTCTTGGTGGAAGACGCTTTCTGGGTGGGGGCATCCTGTTGCTTGGTTTCCGATTCCCGGGCTGACTGAGTTCGGGCGGCCTGAGCCTTGTGACGACTGCGGATTCTCCACGCCGTCATCAAACAACCCAGCACAAAGCTGACACCAGAGCAGCCCAGCAGCAGCAACGTCAGTGGGTATTCACCACTGAAAAACAAAATCGTGAGCGGCACCGAGTCTTGGTTTTGAAACGCCACGATGACGACGACCAAGACGGCCAGCAACGACAGAAACCAGCGGATTTTCTGGAGCATGTGAAATCGGCGAGGGTGATTTTTCGCGAAAAAAGGGATTTGCTAGCAAATGTTTGCTAGGCTCAACGGACTGAACCCAACCAGGTAGGCAACAAGACGATGCCGAACAGCGTTTCCACCGAAAACCTTTCCGCCCCACGCCGTTTGACCGCGTCAACCAGCGTCTTGGAACGAGTTCCCGAACAGCAAACGTTTGCTTTCTGGGAAGAACCAGTGGCTCCTTCCACTGTAACCTCAATCACCAGGCGTCGTCACGCAGCCCCCCCGCTTCCCCCTTCCGGCGAAAAACAACCTTCCCCCGGGAAAGCCAAGCGAAGCGCGAACCACCCCCCGTTTCCCTCTCCCTCGCCCCAAGGCGACGACCACACCCCCACCCACCCGCCCTCCAGGAGGGGCGAGGGGAAGGCCGAACAGGAACCCACCACCCGCGAAGCACTGCTGCAAAAACTGCGTCGCCAGGCCGAAGCGATCTCGGATCCGCGTGTCGCGACCGATTCCACGCCGCGATTTTCAACCGGATCCTCGACGCTGGATTCTTGGTTGCCCGGCGGCGGAATGCGGCGTGGCACGATCAGCGAATGGATTGCAGAAACGGAAGGCGGCGGAGCAGGCACACTCTCCTTGCTCGCCGCGGCCCAAATGCTGGGAACGACTGGGCAACCTCCATCAACGGCCCACGCTCACCACGACGGCCCCCTCATCGTCGTCGATCCCGGCGGTCACTTTTATGCTCCCGCCGCGGTCGCTTGTGGCATCCCCGCGGAACGCATCGTTTGGTGCCGCGTCACGAACCGGCGCGACGCGGTGTGGACGCTCGACCAAGCCCTGCGTTGTGGCTCCGTTGCCGCGGTGTGGTCGATGCTGCCCTGGAACCTGAACGACCGAGACGCACGCCGCTTGCAACTCGCCGCCGAAACCGGGCAAACACCTGGCCTGCTCGTGCGAACCGCGTCAGCGGGCCGGCAGCCATCGTTTGCTTCGGTGCGTTGGCACGTGCGATCCGTCCCGGCTCAGCCCGAACAAATCGTTCCACTTCCCCGCTCACGTCCCGCTCTGCCGCCCACCAACCTTCGTCGTCATCGCGATCTTCGAGTGGCTCACGTGACGATGCCCCGCGCAAAAACCAGCGTGGCCCGGCAAGCCTTCTTGGGGATCACCCCCGACGCGATGCTGCACGATTTGGATTCACGACCCTTTCTCGCTGCTCACTCAAACATGGTTGGTGACATCGCAACCGCTGACACATCCACGGCAAACCATCATGAAAAGGCTGCTGTGCATTTGGCTGCCCAACTGGCCCATCCAACGTCGACACGCCGAGAGAATCCTCCGCGAGCCCCCCAACGCCGCGCCGCTGGGTAGCACAACCAAGCCCTCCCCAGCCACCGCGCCGCTGATCCTCTGGCACGCCGACCCACGTCGCGGACGAATCGTGGCGGCGAACTGCCAACGCGCCGCGGCCATGGGCGTGCGTCTGGGCATGCCGATCGCGCAAGCCGTTGACATCACGACCACGCTGGCCGATCAACACAACTCCAGCCGAAGCGTCGCGAATCAAAGCGTCCCACCCATCCCTGCCGCGATCATCGATGAACACGATCGTGTGGCCGATCGCCGCGCGTTGCATTCGCTGGCCACGGAACTGCAAAGCCACCTGTGCCCGCAGATCGCACTGGAAACGCTCGACCGATTCAAATGGGCCGGACGCTTTCGACATGACCCCGAGGCGCTCGTCGCTGAAATCGATGGGGTCACCCATCTGTTCAGCGACGAACCAGGCTTGCTCGCCGCCGCGGCCACCATTCTCAAACGCCGTCATTTGAAAGCTCGGTTGGCGATCGCCAGCACACTTGGCGCGGCTTGGGCATTGGCCACTCACGCGCCCTCTCAAACGCGATCCAAAGACCTCACCAGAAACAACTTCGATTTCTTTTTGGCTCCCGCTGATCGCACCCGCGAGGCACTGCAAACGCTGCCCCCATCCGCCTTGCGTTTGAATCCCACCGAGGTGGAAACCTTGCAGCGACTGGGAATCGAAACCATCGGCTCATTGTTGCAATTGCCACGCAATGGATTGGCCACTCGCATCGGCCACAGTTTGTGTCACCGCATCGCCCAAGCACTCGGGGAAGTCGAAGAATCGATTCTCGCGATCGACATTCCGACCGAACACACCGCCGCCTTGGAACTGGAATATCCAACCGATGCCGTCGACCTGATTCGCGACCGCATCATTCGCTTGATCGAATCCGCCACCGCGTCCTTGCGTCCATTGGGAAGAGGCGTGCTGCGTTTGCGCTGCCAAGTCGACTTCACCGAGTCGCCACCCGTGACGCTGGAATCCGGATTGTTCTCGCCGACGCTGGACCTGGATCATCTCAGCAATCTGATGATCGGTGCCTTTGAATCCCATGCCTGCCAATCCAAGGTCACGCACCTGCGGTTGGACGTGTTGCAAGACGCGATCCTGGCCAGCACTCAACCGTCCATTTTCGGGCCCGCCTTCGAAAACGACACTCAAACTGATTGGACACGCCAAACCGACATCGCTCGTTTGATCGATTCTCTGAGCGGTCGCTTGGGCGAAGATTCCGTGCGAGGTGTTCGAATCAATCGCGATCCGCTTCCCGAAGACACCGTGTCGGACTTTCCGATGACGCAATCCCGCGGTCGCAAACTGGCCACCCCACCGAGGCGACGCCGATCCAAATCGAAATCATCGGCCACGGCAGAAGACCACGACGAGTCTCAGCTTCGTTCAGGGGACGCGACTCGCAAGGGGGCCCCCACTGCCCATGATGCCGGACGTCGGCCACTGCAACTGCATCCCTCACCTCAGCGACTCACTCCTTTAGGCGATGGCCAAGAGCCCCTTGGCGAAAATCAATTCCCCCCCCGATTTCGATATCGCGGTCGCGTGTGGAAGGTGCATCAACATTGGGGCCCCGAACGAATCGAAACTCGATGGTGGCAAGGCCCGATGGTTCGCCGTGATTACTTCCGAGTGGAACTGGAGGATGGTGTGCGTTGGTGGGTTTTTCGCGACCTCAATCATCCTGCCAATTGGCAACTTCATGGAAGCTTCGATTGAAACACATTGCAAAACGGTGCATAATGAACGCTCCACAGGAACGAGCGTAGAAAGTCCCCACCTTTTGCTTTTACTCCACGCTGGCCCCGTCTCATCGTTGACGGGATGCCTGCTTGGACGCTCCTCCCTCCCGCCATCCCCAACCAGCTCATGTTCGCCCACCCATTCCGTGCGAATGCGCGTGCACTGTTCGCATTGCTTTGCTGGGCTTGTTTCTCGGGAATCTGCCTGACAGCGGAAGAGCGTGCGCCCGCCCCCTCCCGGTCCTTGGAAGAAATCAAACAGCACGGCGCAAGTCACTCGAAATACCTGGAACCCACCACTCGTCCGACCGAGACACTGGCACCTCAAGCCGACCTGCAAACCTTTCGCGACGTCATCGTTCCCATTTTGGAAGAGTCTTGCATCGACTGCCATGGGCCCGGCAATGTCGAGGGCAACATCCAAATCGACACGCTCGATCCGAACTTGCTGGAAGGCGCTGACGTGGATTGGTGGGTGGAAGTCTTGGCCGTGCTCAACAACGGTGAGATGCCGCCGCCGGACGAACTGGAGATGGACGACGAGGACCGCCGCACCGTCGTCGAGTGGCTGTCGGGCGAAATCCAAGTCGCCTCCACCTTTCGACGTGCCACCAGCGGCCACTCGTCATTCCGTCGATTGACGCGTTACGAAACCAATCATGCGTTGCAGGATCTTCTCGGGCTGCCTTACGAGTTTGCCAAGGACCTGCCTCCCGAAGCTCACTCGGACGATGGCTTCCAAAACAGCTCCGAGATGCTGCACATGTCCGTCAAGCACTTGGAAACCTATCGCCAATTGGCCCGACAAGCCCTCGACCGAGCCATCGTGTTGGACAAACAACCGGCTCCAATCCACTGGAGCATCAGCATGAAACAGAACAGCCAGGTCGACCGGCACCAACAGCAATCCAAACTCGATCAACTGGCCGAAAAACTCAAAGACGATCCTGAAAAGCAAAAGCAAGAAGTCGACGCGCTTCGCGAAAGCTTTCAAGAGATCCCACGAGACACCCATTACAGAAACTTGACGACCGGGCAAAAGGTCTCAGCCAGCTGGGCTTACAACGGGGCTCGCTATGCGATGGATTCCGAAGATGCACCGCGAGTCATGCCGCCCACCTCGGATCACGTCGCCGTGCTGCCCGGCGGTCGGAATCAAAAGCTGATCGTGGAACTGGGCGACCAAGTTCCCAACCAAGGCGTGATGCGAGTTCGCGTTCGGGCCTCTTGGTTGCGTGAGCACGACACGTCGAACGACGAATTGCACCCGCCCAGTTTGCAACTGGATTTCGGCTGGCGAGCCAGCAACGAGGGCCGCGCCGACATGCGTGTGAGCCTCGCCGACCAACCAATCACTGCATCCCCCGACGAACCGCAGATCTATGAGTGGGACGTTCCGCTGGGCGACATCTACCCACGCAACTCCGTCCGCGGAGCCTCCAAGATGGGAGCGATGCCCAGCCCTTCGGAGTACATCCGGTTCGTCAACAGTTCGGTTTCCAAAGCAGCCATCCAAATCGACCATGTTGAGGTCGTCGCTCCCGTCAACGATCAGTGGCCCCCCGCATCTCACCAACGCATCTTCTTTGCCAGTGAACATCGTGACGATGAACTGCAATACGCCAGCGAAATCCTGACGTCGTTCATGCGACAAGCCTGGCGGCGACCTCCCAGCGATGCGGAGTTGCAACGCAAACTCAAACTTTTCACTGCCATTCGCGGCCAGTGTGAATCCATGGAAGAAGCCACCTCGGAAGTGCTGGCCTCGGTCCTTTCCTCGCCGAACTTTCTGTACGTCGTTCGCGAGACTGAAACCGAGCCGTCCGAATCGGACTCCGACCTCGATCGATTGACACCCCATGAACTGGCAACGCGACTGGCGCTGTTTTTGTGGTGCAGTGTCCCAGACGATGAGTTACTCGAACTCGCCGACAATGGCCGACTGACCTCCGCCGATGAACTGAACAATCAAATCGACCGAATGCTGACCGACCCCAAAGCGGAACGCTTCAGCCAACAATTTGTTCATCAATGGCTCGACCTCCAACTCCTGGACTTCCTCAACGGCGCCGAAACCAAACCGAGGCTCAGCCCCTCGCTCAAAGAGGCGATGCAGCGAGAACCGATCGCATTCTTTCACGAAATGCTGCAGCAGGACGAAAGCGTGCTGCACTTCATCCACGCTGATTTCGCGATGGTCAATGAACGTCTGGCTCAGCACTACGGGATCCCCCACGTCCACGGCAACCACTTTCGCCGAGTCTCCCTGCAATCCGATCCTCGACGCGGCGGCTTGCTGACTCAAGCCGGTTTGCTGGCGATGAACTCGGACGGCACCAACTCACATCCACTCAAGCGTGGCGTGTGGTTGTTGGAAAGCATCCTCAACGATCCACCACCACCACCGCCACCTGCAGTTCCCGAGATTGACCTGGCCGATCCTGAAATCGCCAAGATGACCTTGATCGAACGAATGGAAGATCACCGCAACCATCCCGCCTGCATGTCGTGCCACTCCAAAATTGACCCGTGGGGCATCGCATTTGAAAACTACGACGCGGTCGGTCGTTGGCGCAACTCCATCAACGGCAAACCCGTCGACGCAACCGCCACGCTGTTCAATCAACAGGAACTCTCCGGCGTCGAAGGCCTCAAACGTTACCTGTTGGAAGATCGCCAGGACCAATTTGTTCGCGCGATGGTCCATAAGCTGGCAACCTTCGCCCTCGGGCGTCCGCTCACATTTGCAGACCATTCCAGCGTCGATCAAATCACAGCGGAAGTTCGCCAGCAGGACGATGGCCTCGCCACGATGATTCGGCAATTGGTCGCCAGCGACCTCTTTCAGTCCAAGTGATCTCCGCCTCCCTGTGCCACCCAACCCATTCCTCTCGCCAAGCTCGCAGTCTTCCAGGAACCTTCCATGACGTTGAATCTGAATGGCCTCGATCGTCGCCGTTTTCTTCGCGGCACCGGTGTCGCACTGGCCCTGCCACTGTTCGAATCCGTCGCGATGTCGGCGGTGCGAGCTTCCGAAGAAACCAAGGACCCGAAGCGTTTGGCGTGTTTCTATTTCCCCGATGGTGTGCCGATGCCATTGCCGGAAGACCCCGCCTACCAAGACTGGTCGTGGTTCCCGCATGGTACCGGAGACGACTTCACGTTCACGAAGGCCTTGTCACCCCTGGAATCGCTGCGGGATGAGATCAGCATTTTGTCTGGTTTCTCTCACCCCCAATCACGCAGTGTCCACGGGCACTCCAACGCCGATCAGTTTCTGACGGCCGCCGATACCGGATCCAATGGTCCCTACAAGAACAACATTTCGCTGGATCAGATTTACGCGGAATACGTTGGCAACCAAACCCGGTACTCCTCGCTCGTGATGTCGACCGATGGTGGCACCGGAACACCGCGAGGCACACACACTCTTTCATTCAATCGAAATGGTCGCGCCATCCCGGCGGAGAACCGCCCCAAACGGATCTTCGACATGCTCTTCGTCAAAAGCGACGAAGATGCGGCACGCCGCTTGGCACTCAGCCAAAGTGCGCTGGATGACCTGCTGGCCGATGCCCAATCGCTTCGCAAGACGCTTTCTTCACGCGATCAATCCAGCCTGGATGAATACCTCGACTCCGTTCGCGAAGCTGAGATCAAGGTTGAAAAGGCAAAGCATTGGCTCAACACGCCACTGCCAACTGTCAACGCGGACCACTTGAACCTCAACCTGACACCGGACGAACCACGTCAATATTTGCAGACGATGTTCGAGATGATTTACCTGGCGTTCAAAACCGATTCGACCCGTGTTGCCACCTACCAAATCGGTCGTGAAAACGGCGTGGGCATCAGCGATCACTTGGCTCGCGCTGTCGGCTTCAGTCTGGCTCACCAACTCTCTCACGAAACCAAGAACCCAGGCGGCTGGAAAAACTTCGCGGTTTACTGCCAGTTCCTCAACGAGGAATTTGGACGCTTCATCGGCAAGCTGAAAGAAACCGAAGAACCCGCCGGACGGGGATCCATGCTCGACAACACGCTGCTATTGTTCGGCTCCGCGTCCAGTGCCTTCCACCTGTCTCGCAATTACCCGTTGATTCTGGCGGGTGGCAAGAACATGGGATTCAAACATGGGAAGTACATCAACAAGGCTGGCTCCAACCCGCAGGGCGGTGCCTGGGATGGTGGTCGCGAACCGTGGCAACAAGAGATCGCTCACGAAGACCGACCTCTTTCCAACCTGTTCGTCACCATGCTCCAGCAGCTCGATGTTCCCGCGAAATCGTTCGCTGACAGCGACGGGAAAGTCACGGAGCTGATCTGAAGTCGCAACCTCCCGTAGCCGGATTCGCCAGAATCCGGACCGCTCACCAACTCGCCCATCTGAATTCTTGGCGAATCCGGCTACCAACATCACAACCCGACGCGTCAGCGAGGGACCACACGGGATCCCGGTGAATCCATCAACGTAGGCCAGGTCATCACCTGGCACCCAGCCGATGCTTTGGAACAAAGTGAGGCGTCCAGCCGCCCCCGCAAGCCCCAGCGATATCCGTCCAATCGCCCCGCCAGGTAGAACCTGGCCTACGCTATTCTGGTGAATCCAGCTACCAAGACGTGGGCCAGCAACTCACCGCTTCGGAATGTTGGACGTCGAGAAAGCGTCAGGCAACAAATCCGATAGGCGACGCATTTGTTGTTCGCCATCGATCACATCGATCGTGTAAACAAACAGATCCGACCCGAATTCGGCCAGCACTTGCCGGCAAGCACCACAGGGCATCGCACCGCCGATGCTGGCGATTGCCACGGCATGGAACATTCGATAACCGCCCGCCACGGCGGTGCAGACCGCCGTTCGTTCCGCACATTGCGTCAACGAGTAGCTGGCATTTTCAACGTTGCAACCTTCGACCACACGCCCGTCGTGGGTCAACAACGCAGCGCCAACGTAGAAGTGACTGTGCGGCGCGTACGCATGATCGCGAGCCGAGATGGCCGCCTGAACCAAACGCTGGACATCTTCGTCGCTGGGTGGATCGATCTCGGACGCTTGGCTGTGAACATCGGTCATGGCAGGATAGAGAGACAAGGAAGTAGACTCACCGAAGAGAGGAGCAGATTCCGCCATCAAGTCCCGATAGAGTACCTCGCTTCATCCCTGAAGCAATGCGGCAACACGTATTCGGAGCACCTCCGCCGCAATTGGCTTCGACATTTGCGGCACTGGCTCTCCATTTTACCAAAACGCGTCCGCTGCCGAGGCATCACAGCCAGTTTGAAATGGATTCGGGCGCGGTAACATGTCAGATCCCCCCTTCACCTTCTCAACTGGTTCCAAGCGTTCCTGAAATGTTGTTGAAAATTGACTCCCCCCGCACAGCGACCCAGCACGTGACGATTCGAACATCTCATCGACAACCATCTCGCCTCCTGCTTGTCCTCCTTGCCATCGCTGCACTGAACTTCGGCCAGCCCGACGTCAGCCTGCCTGCGGCAAACGCTGACGAGGCGGCTCAAGTCAGCGCCCGATCACTTTCAAGGGCCTTCCGTGACGCGGCCCGGGAAGCAGGCCCCTCCGTCGTGACCGTGTTCTCTTACGGGCAGAATCAGACGCTCTCTGGCGAAAACACCGACGAAGCCGAACCGGAAACAGACGAAGAATCCCCCGACGAACCCGTCGGCCCAACTCCTCCCCAGCAATCCGACGATGGCGAGTTTGAACTCAGCGGGCTGGGATCCGGCGTGATCATCAATCCTTTCCCGGATGCCGACAAGAACGCCAACGAAGACAAGACAACGTACTGGGTGATGACCAACAACCATGTCATCGCGAATGCGAAGAAGGTGGTCGTCCAATTGCCAAACGAAACCGAACTGGTCGCTGAAAAAGTGCACGGTGACCCGTCCAGTGACATCGCGGTGCTGCAAGTCACCTCCGCCGATGCCCTGAAGGTCGCTCAATACGGGGACTCCAACACACTCGACATCGGCGACTGGGTGCTGGCCATCGGCAGCCCATTCAAGTTGGAAGCCACCGTCAGCGCCGGCATCATCAGCGCCAAAAATCGAAGGCTCGATCGCATCCGCCGCAGTCGATTGTTGCAAACCGATGCGGCGATCAACCCGGGCAACTCCGGCGGCCCCTTGGTCGACCTGGATGGCAACGTGATCGCGATCAACACGGCGATTGCAACTCGCAACGGAAGTTACCAAGGCATCGGGTTCGCCGTGCCGATTGATCAAGCCAAATGGATTGCTCGCGAATTGGCCCGCTTCGGAACCGTCCGTCGCTCGACCATGGGAATCACCACGGTGGAACTGAACGCGAAAATGGCCAAGATTTTCAAACTGCCTGAGGGATTGGGCGTGCTCGTCTATGAAATCATTCGCAAGAGCTCAGCCGATCGAGCTGGCCTGGAACAGTTGGACGTGATCACCGAGTTCGCTGGCCAACCCTTCCTCAAACCAATCGATCTTCGCGAAGCGATTGAACGACAACCAGTCGGCTCCACCCAGTCGCTGAAGGTGATTCGCAAAGGCGAAGAAATCGAACTCGAAGTCATCTTGGCTCCCGTCGATGACCCAACCGCCACGCCGGAAGAGATGTTAAGATCAGAAAAGTAAAATTGCAAATTGCAAAATCCGGGTGGTGGAGGCGAGGACGGGACGCGAACCGGAGGAGCATTCGGCGGCAATCATCGCCCCGGATGGGGCCGGCGTCGGGCATGCCGCGTGGGCCTCGCGGACCGGCCTGTCGATTCACTCGAGTTCACAACCCGACGCGTGAGCGAGGGACCCACCGGCTCGTTGCAATGGCACGCGATCCCTCGCTCACGCGTCGGGTTAGGATTCAATCCACAAGCCGTGACGCGTTGGGGTCGGAAAGCGAGATTGCCGGGGGAGGGCAGTGCGAGCCACTTCCCATGCCCGCCTCCTCACTCCGCAGAAGCCCGTTTGGGCAGCACCCAATTCGGACGCACGAAATGGCACGTGTACCCGTTGGGGACTTTCTCGAGGTAGTCCTGGTGCTCGGGTTCGGCTTCCCAAAAATCGCTCACAGGTTCCACTTCCGTGACCACCTTTCCCGGCCACAAGCCCGACGCATTCACGTCCGCCATGGTGTCCAGTGCGGTCTGCTTCTGCTGCTCATCGACATAGTAAATCGCAGAACGGTACGACGGACCGCGGTCATTCCCCTGACGGTTTGGCGTCGTCGGGTCATGAACCTGAAAGAAGAACTCCAGCAACTGACGGTAACTCGTCTGCTCCGGATCAAACAGAATTTCGATCCCTTCGGCGTGGTTGCCATGATTGCGATAGGTCGCGTTGGGCACCTCACCGCCGGTGTAGCCCACACGCGTCGATTCAACGCCAGGCAACTTGCGAATCAGATCCTGCATGCCCCAAAAACATCCGCCTGCCAAAACCGCTCGCTCTGTCATCATACTTCTCCATTGAATCTCATCGGAATGAAAAGAACTGTGGCATCGTCTTCCAGCCCGTGGTGGTCACCCCACAGGCTGGACGACGTTGCCACGTTCTATTTGCCAATGCAAAACCGGCCGAACACGCGGTCCAGAATATCATCGGTGTAGACCTGACCGGTCACTTCCCCGATCGCCTCAACAGCCAGACGCATTTCTGCGGCCACCAATTCGTGTCCCGCGGCTTGTTCCGTCCACTGTATCGCTTGGTCCAGGTGATCCATCGCGGCAGCCAACGAATCCTGGCAGCGTGCGGCGGTGCCGATCACATTGCCCGTCTCTCCGGCGTCCCGCTGTTCCGCGAAACCGACCAGGCTCTCGATCAATTTCTCCACGCCCGCCCCCGACTCACTGCTGAGAGCGAAGTCCGCCTGCATCAAATCACCCTCCCAATCCGCTGGCATCAAATCTCGTTTGGTCGCGACGCAGATCAGTTCTGCCGATCGCTTGGCATCCGGCACAACCGCATCAGGGTTTCTCAAGAATTCAAAATCGCCGCCGAGGGTCGCATCCATGCACCACACGTGCACGTCCGCTCCACGGGCCGCTTCCGCCGCCTGCAACTGAGCCTCGCGCGAAACACGTGCCTCCGGATCCGACTCCTCTCGTGATTCCAACCCCGCCGTGTCGATCAATTGAAACGAATGACCGCCCCAGCTCGACTCCACCGTGACCAGATCACGAGTCGTCCCGGCCTGATCGGTCACGATCGCCGACTCGGTACGCGACAAGACATTGAGCAACCGGCTCTTCCCCGCATTGGGCAACCCTCGCAGGACAACCCGAATCGTTGGCGACGCCCCCCCTCGATCACTGAGCTGCGAACGCGTTTGTGAAAGCAGAGCACGAAGTTCATCGAGCCGTCGCACCAACACTTCATCGGAGATGAACTCAATGTCTTCGTCGACAAAATCCAACCCGGCTTCCACGTCCGCCAGCAAATCCAACAAGGTTGAACGAGCGGATTGCAACGGCCGCGAAAGGTTGCCGGCCAATTGCGACAGCGCTTGATCCAAACTGCCGCGATCCTCCGCTTCGATCACGCCGAGCACCGCCTCGGCTTGCGTCAGATCCAATCGTCCAGCCAAGAACGAACGCATCGTGAACTCACCTGGACGCGCGGCTCTGGCCCCGGCCCGAATGGCCGCATCCAAACTGGATTGCAACAACGGCGGCGACCCCATCAGATGCAGTTCCGCCGAAGGCTGTCCGGTGTAGCTGCGCTGGGTCGGCCAAACCATCACGTCGACATCGATGGCACCGAGCGGCTCCCCGAGAGCGAGCCTCTTCGACGCTCGAAACGAACGTCGACCGATCGATTCGGCCGAGTCCAAGATCTCCATCCGACACAACACATCGAGGCAGTCATGACCTGACAGACGCACGATCCCGCGAGGCGCGGGCGCCATCGGCGAGGCGATGGCGGCGATGGTGTCATCCGCTTCCGAGGTCACCGGGTTGCCATGCCTGCGGCCGCTGGCCCTGCGTTCAGGCCATGGTCGCCCAGCGACGTTGTGGTTGCGGGCACACTGGAACTGGCACTGCGGGCAACCTTCGTCTCCGCTCCGTCGATACTGGGGCCGGCGTCTTTCAACGCATCCAACACACTCTGCTGAGACACCAAATCTCGCAGCACGATGGGCTCCGCTGGTGATTTCCCTGGGTAGATCGCCAACACGGGAATGGATCGACTTTGCAGCTCCTTGAGCTTGGCTTCGATCTCTGGATCTTGATCCGTCCAGTCCGCGAGCATCGGCACCGCGTCCAGCTCTTCAATCAACTGGCGAGTCGCTTCGGTGTTGAGCGCGACGTTGTAGTTGACGATGCAGTTCACACACCACTTGGCCGTGAAGTCGATCATGACCGTGCGTCCCTCGGACTGATACTCTTTCAACTTGGCTTCGTCGTAAGGCTGCCACGCAATCGTCTTCACACCTTCGGCTGGCTCCGGTGCAGGGCCCAACCACTGGAAAGCGGCGACGCCGATGATGATGGCCGAAGCCACGCCACCCGACCATGCATACAATCGCGATTGCAGGCTGCTCCAACTGGGCACCTTGCCGATGATCCAGCAACCAAACCAAACACCGATCAAGGCCACGAACACGGGCAACTTGTCGCCGTCACTGAACTGATTGAAGAAGAACGCCACGGTCCCCAAGAACAAGAAGGCGAGGAATTCTTTCAGCGTTTCCATCCAGGTGCCAGGCTTGGGCAACCAAGCCACAAGCGATGGCCAGATGCCGATCATCAGGTAAGGCAATGCCATCCCGACGCCAACGATCATGATCACCGCGACGGTTTGCAGACTGGTCAACGCGAAGGTCAACCCCAGGATGCCACCCAGCAACGGTCCGCTGCAGGGCGTCGCCAACACGGTTGCGAAGACACCTTTGAAGAACGCACCGGTGTAGCCCTCGCGTTGCTGCAGAGCTTGCGAAGTCTTGCCACCGGCCATGCCCGGAGCAGGGATTTCCCAAACACCGAGGTAGCTGAGCGCCATCGCGAACATCAACAACGTCAAACCCAAGCGGACGGGGAAGTAGGTGAACTGTTGGCCCCAATTGAAAGACAACACCACTGCCAGCGTCGTCAGCACCGCAAACACCGACAAAATGCCGAGGGCGTAGACCACGTTGAGGAAGAAAATTCGCTTGCGATCTTGGCCAGCCTGCTGAACAAAACTCATCACCTTCAGGCCAACGACTGGCAACACACAAGGCATGAAGTTCAGGATCACGCCGCCGATGAAAGCAAACAACAGCGTCGTGCCAAAGGCAGTGCCAGCGTTCTCTGTGTCGTCCAGCACAGCGGCTTCGCTGACTGTCTCACGGGTCACACCATGAGCCGCTCCAGCGGCACTCGAACCACTCGCTGCGGCGTCCGCCATCGCAATCCGGGGCGTGTCTTCGGTTTGGGCATTGGTCGTCGCTCCGGGTTCGGCACTGGCACTCAGTGAAGGAGACAAGCCCTTGTCCACCCACTGCAGCGTTGCCGCATCGTCCAACACCAACATGCGTTTCTTGGCGGCCAACGTCATTGGCTTTGGTTGCGACTTCGCAGGAGCCGACGGGACCACATTGACGACGGTTTCAAACCCGATCGCTTTGGGCTGCTGACAACTGTCATCCGTGCAGGCTTGATAGGCGATCCCACCGGCCAGTTTGTGTTCGCCCGGCGCCGCATCGGCGGGGATCGACACGGGGATTGTCCAAGTCACATTGCCATTGTGATAGGTCACGCCGGGCAACAAGGCATAGTCCACGGATCGCGACTTGGTCTGAGGTGCACCGACCTTCAACTTCGATTTCTCGCTGACCACAAAGTTGGTCTTGGACTGCTCGTCGTTCACCGACGAGGTGTAAACGTGATACCCCGCATCAGGAATCGCAGTGAAGCGAAGCGTCCCGGTTTGGCCGGGTTCCAACTCGGGCGTCAAGTTGATTGCTTCCCATCGCACAACGTAATCGCGATCACGAAAAGCCTTCTCGATCTCAACGGGATGAGCTTTCAGTCCCGCTGGATCCTCCGACTTCGTGGACGCCATCGTTTGCTTGGCTGGCGTCGAAACCGACTCGGGAACATCGCCAGTGAACTTGGCGGTCAAGGTTTCGTTGATGGGCATGCACGCCCCGCCGGTCAGACACGTCAACGCGTCCAGACGAATCTGCAAGTCACCCAACTGAGAAACCGTCGCTCCATCCGCCAATTTCGCGGTGACGGTGAAGTTGACCTCTTCTTCAAACTCTTCGACGGTGATCCCCCCAAAGTCCTGCGAGACGCTGCGCAATGGTTCTCGGTCGCTTTTCCAATCCCCGGTCAGTTTCACGGCATCCGCGTCGACCAAACTCAACTTGGTTGGCTTGGGTCCGCCTTGGGGCTGGGTCGTGGAATACAAATGCCACTTCGGCTGAAGTTTCACCTGGACCTGAATCTCAATCTCACCCTCCGCAGTGGCCGAGTAGGTCGCTGTGGCATCCGCGGGTTCGTCGGTCTGCAGTGCCGCGTTGCCGTCCGCAGCAAAATCGTCCAGCGAGAATTCGGAGAACAAACCGGCCGTGTCCGGCTCGTCCGCCTGCACCGGCACCACCGCCGTGACAGCCAACAAGGCCGCGAACAGAACAACACCAGGAACACACATTTTCCGAGCAAACCCGGGTTGATAACTGCGATCCATCGAAAACATCCTCCGACGAGATAATTCAATGAGATGAGAAGACATCGAACCCCATTCGTTCGACTGAAATCAGTCCCGTAGCTTAACAAAAGTGGCAAACTGAATCGATCAAACCGGAAATTCGGTTTGAGAGAGACTCAGGAGACGAGAAAAACACTCGCCGCCTCAGTCCAATCCAATCCACCCAATTCGCCATTCCCACCCACGCGTTCAAGCGAAGCAGAGTCTCGCTCAAGGCAAGCTCTTCGGGTGTCGGGCTCTGAAGAAAGAATGGGCGGGCCTCGGCTCCATCCGCCAATCCCAGCCCGTGATTTGCGGAGGCAATCCGATTGTATCCGTCCACGGCCAATCCCAGCCGCGTGATCGCTGACCGCTGTTCCAGCTGAACCGGAAAGCTGCCCGCCCAGCGAGCCAGGTCCACGACCGGACAATCCCAGTCCATCGCGTCGTGATCAATGATTCCAGTCACCCGTTCGCGATTTGCACTGAACAGGATGTGTTCCCGGTGGACGTCGCGAAGCACCCAAGCCCGACGCCAGTGCGCCGGTGGCTGCTCAATGTGTTGCTGCAATTCCGAAACCAATTTGCGATGCATGATCACGCCTCGCTCGACCATGCAATCCGTCGCGGACATCATTCGCTGAGCGAGCTCTTGATAGCCGACCTGGGCAGCCTCCCGCTGGGGGCCCGTCGGCAGAGCATGGATTGGTGGAACGTTGCCCCCAAGCTCGCTCGCAGGCACACTGCCGTCATTCCCTGTCACACATCGTTCCAGCAGCGCTCGCCAGCGTGCCGTTGTGTTGGGCAATCGCTCTCGCAGCGAACTCCCCGACAAGACCCACGGACTCAGTTCCTGAAGCCGTTGCATTCGATCCCGCAAACAACGCGGGATCTCGTTGGACGGATGAGTTGGCTCGGGCAAGGTGCTCAGCCTCGCCTGCACCCGTGCGATCGCTTCCCCGCCGAGCAACAAGGCGCGCGAGGCAGCGGTGGGATCCATTGCTTCGCGATCGGTGCACGCGGTCCCTTCCACCCACGGGATGCATTGCCATTGTCGGCCATGCTCAAAAACGACCCAGCGACCATCCGCGGTCGGAACAGGCACAGCGAGCAACCCGGAATGAAACGGGGCTTCCGTCGATGAAAACGAATTCAACGAGAGCAAAGAATCGCGGTCAGCAACCGCGGCATTCAAGAGAGATGGTGGCGAGATGCTTTCGCCGCGAGGAACGTCCAGCGTGGGCCCGCCGGGAACGTCACTCGACGCATCGGCAGGTTCCGCCATCGCTCTGGCCAACGGATCAGCCAAACCATGCCAACGAGCCACGGGCTGACTTTCGGGCGACACCTTCAACGCATAGTAAAAGGGGTTCGCGGCGAGACGAATTCGATACACCCGCCCGCCGCTCAACCCTGGGTTCCACGAATCAATGCCCAACGACGCTGCGTCTGGAAACCAGAGTCGTGCGATTCGTGAAACGTCCAAAACGAAGCTACTTCTCGGCCAGGAATGACATGATGGATTGTTCAGGGACTGGCAATTTTAACAACGGTGCGAACTCAGCGGTGAGCTCATCCACTTCGGTCATGCATTCGACCAGCGACTCACCTGTCATTCCAGACAGTCGCTTGCAAGCGCTCGTGAATTTCTCCTGCTCGTGCCATTCCTTTTCACTGCACGATGGCAACAAGGATGCCAACGCGACACAAGCGGCACCGCGAGCCTCACTGCCCATTTCCAGCAACTGCTCAATCTCGGTGTGCTGAGCAATCAAAGCCACAAACTCTTCGGGAAGTTTCCAACGGGTCGCCAAAATCGCGGCGGCGTCCGCATGGTTCCAACCAAACATCTCTTGCTCCAAACCGCTCAGGCGTTTGCCTTCCGCGGCACGCTTCTCCACCAACGCTTCGTATTCCGTCGGCAACTCTTTGAGCAACAACGGAATCGCCATGTCTTGCAACAAAGCTCCCGCAAACAAATCTTCAGACGACTCCAACTTCAACAGTCGTCCCATCTTTCGCGCAAAGATCGCACGACGCAGCGAGTCCTGCCACAGCGCCTTGAGATCAAAGGGACCGAACTTGGGATTGGGAATCACACTGAACACGGCGTTCCACAAAGCGAAGTTCACAATCGCTCGCGAACCCACCAACGTGATGGCCTGCGGGATGCTCATGATTTCGCGACTGAACCCGAAATACGAGGAATTCACAAACCGCAACACCTGCCCCATCAATCCTGGATCAGCCTCAATTGGCCGAGCGAAATCATTCGGTCCGGCTTCTTCTTTTTGAGACAATTGCAACAGGCTGATAGCGCTGTGTGGCAACGCTGGCAAAATGTCGACATGAAAAACATCTTCCAAATTGGTGCTTTCTGCGACGCTGGTCATCGATCTCGGCTCGTAGGTCATTGGTGCATGGTTCGCCGCCGCGAAAGACTCGCGTGGACTTGATTCCGAAGGCTGATGGAACACTACGCCACGAATCTCTCCAAGCACGCCGAGGAAGACGACGGACCAAGCTGGATTCGCGATCAACATCTTCCCTTGGAAGCCTTTGCCGATTGCACCGGTTGCAACGACGCGGTTTCGTGATGTTTCCATTCACCATCCCGCGCTGACCTTTTGCCTCATCAGTTGCCTGCACGCATCCAGTGAGGCCTGGCTCCCGGCCAGCCCAGTTCCACGCAAACCACGTCTAACGATGGACTTACGCCGCCAGACTGGCAACCGCAACCGCTCTGGCCCAACACGTGCAACCGCCCAGTCCCATGGCACTCGCACGCTTTCGTTCGCTCGGCAACGCCCGATCCAACTCCCGCATTTCATCTCACCACCTCGGCAACAGCCCGCAGGTGGATGCGTCGTTCTATTGGAACCGCCTGCGACGAACAGCTGGTTTGGCCGTCTTGCTCGGGATTGTGAACGTTCTCAGCGGTGCCTCCGGACCAATGAAAGCCTCCCATTCCAACGGAACGCACAGCCCGACAAGGCCAACTCTGGCCGAACTGCCGCCAGAACCAATGGCAACGCACCCGCCACTGGCAACCAGCCCACCGCAGTCCCCCCCTCACCAGCCCGCCAGCAACGGCCCACCACAAGTCGCCAGCGGCCCGCGAGCTGTGCCTCCCGTGGGTTGGCGACGCACCGTCAATGGCTGGGAAAACGTCGCGGAATGGCCCGGTGCACACAACCACCTAGGGGGGATCCCTGCGCAAGTGTCCCTCTCAGATCAGATCATTTTGCAAGAGAAACGCGAACCCGCGATGCTTCGGCACTGGATGGACAAGCTTCGGCACACCCATCCCGCGGTCATCGCTTCCGTGCAGATCGTCAGTGTCCTGATTCTGTTCGCAACCTGGCTGGCGGTCCGAGAGAAACCCCGGCGGCGATTGCGTTCCCCTGGGAACTCGAGCCAGCTCGTTTCGTAACGTTTCGTCGGTGGTTCCCGCGAAACACGAACCATTCGCGATTTGGCAGGCCGCTTTGCCTGAACTTCTCACCGCCTCGACCAGGGATTGCCTCGCCCGTGACCAAACGTGTCACGCCCCTGGCGAATACTAAGGGTGTGAAGAGGAGGCAGCCGAATGCGGTCTTCTCTGTGCCCCAAACGTCGATGAACCAAACGTCCATCCGACGTCACATCCTTCCGTGAAAAACCTGTCGAGCTTTCATTGTCTCCGGCAGCTTCCTCGATAGGATCGCCCCTGCGACTTCGCAGGGATCGCCATGTCTGACCATCGTTGGTCTGGGCATCGGTTGGGTTTGAATTGGAAACACCAAAAGTTTGTTCAGGGAATAAAGGAATCAGGACATGGCAAAGCAACCACGCATGGCAACGCCCGCAGCATCCAAGGGCGTCAAGCTGGATCCGGGCATGAAGACCATTCTTGAAAAAGAACCCGGTCTGAAGACAACACTTCAACAGATCGAAAAGTCGTTTGGCGACGGTGCGATCATGCCGCTGGGAGCTTCCCAAAAGCTGACCATCGATTGCATCTCAACGGGCAGCCTCAGCCTGGATATGGCTCTGGGTGGAAAGGGCATCCCGCGAGGCCGCATCATCGAAGTCTTTGGACCGGAATCTTCCGGGAAGACGACGCTGGCTCTGCACATTGGTGCTGAAGCTCAAAAGTCCGGCGGTATCGCAGCGATCATCGATGCCGAGCATGCCTTTGACCCCAGTTGGGCCAAGAAGCTCGGCGTGGAACTGGACAGCCTGCTGGTCAGTCAACCCAGCAGCGGTGAAGAAGCGATGCAGATCTGCGAGATGCTGGTCAAATCCAACGCCGTCGACGTGATCATCATTGACTCCGTCGCGGCCTTGGTGCCCAAGGCGGAACTCGAAGGCGAGATCGGCGACAGCCACGTGGGCTTGCAAGCTCGTCTGATGAGCCAGTCGATGCGGAAGCTGACCGGTGCGATTGCCAAAAGCAAATCCGCTGTCGTCTTCATCAACCAAATTCGCGAGAAGGTCGGTGTGATGTTCGGCAGTCCCGAAACCACACCCGGCGGCCGTGCCCTCAAATTCTATTGCTCGTGCCGAATCGATGTTCGTCGGATTGGCAGCCTGAAGGACGGCGAAGAGCAAGTCGGTCAACGCGTCAAAGCCAAGATCGTGAAGAACAAGGTTGCACCTCCGTTCCGGATCGCTGAATTCGACATGATGCACTCCAACGGCATCAGCTTCGAAGGCGACTTGCTGGACCTCGGAACCGAGAACAAAGTCGTCAACCGCAGTGGTTCCTGGTTCAAGTACGGCGACACTTACCTGGGGCAAGGCAAAGAGAAGGCTCGCAACTTCTTGATCGAAAACCCAGACGTCTCCGACGAGATCAAGCAAAAGGTCCTGGTCGCGGGCGGCTTTGTCGCACCGCTCGAAGGAGCCGAAGACGAGGGTGAAGAAGCAGTCAAGGACGGCGAAGCCGTCGCCAACAGCTGACCCGCGAATCGGGTTGGTCGCGAGGTCAGTTGACCGCCAACGAAACGGATCGTCCCAGGGAAACCTGGGGCGGTCCGTTTTTTTGTTATGCCTCCGCAACTGAAACACTCGTCCCACGGATTCCGTCGCTCCGCGACGGTTGTCGCTCGCCGCTGCGACGACGCCCGTGCACACCCCGGCAAACGTTTCACGGTTCCACACTCAACACCTCACCTGCACGCGGCGGCTCACCCGCGATAACATCGCGGCATGACCGCACCCGATCCTGCTCCAGCCGACTCGTCCGCGACCGATCCAACTTCCCCGGCCCCGACTCCCGAGTTGATCTTTTTGGGAACCGGAACCAGCGTCGGTGTTCCCGCGATTGGATGCGAGTGCGATGTCTGCCAAAGCACCGACCCGCACAACAATCGCACACGCTGCTCGATTCTGATCCGGTTGCCCGAGGGCAATCTGCTGATCGACACGCCGCCTGATTTGCGAACGCAATTGCTCCGCGAAAAGATCAAACTCGTGCACGCGGTTGTGTTCACACACGAACACGCCGACCACATTTATGGGCTGGATGACCTGCGGTTGTTTCCGTTTCGACTCGGTCGTCCCGTTCCGCTGTACTGCCGTGCGGATGTCGAGGCTCGAATTCGCACGTCCTACGACTATGCGTTCTCCACTCGACAACAAACCCACGCGGGATCACGGCCCCAACTGGAAATCCTCCCGATCAACAACGACGACCCGTTTGAGGTTCTCGGCTTTCGTATCATGCCGGTTCCGCTGAAGCACGGACCGCACTTCGAAGTGCTGGGTTTCCGCCTGGGCAACTTCGCCTATTGCACCGACACCAATCACATTTCGGAGTCGTCCATGGAACGACTGCGCGGCCTCGACACGCTGGTCCTGGATGCCTTGCGATTCACGCCGCACCCGACTCACTTCAACATCGACGAAGCCCTCGAGGTGATCGAAGAACTCAAACCACGCCAAGCCTTCCTGACTCATCTGGGCCACGACATCGATCACGGCCCCGTGGAAGCCTCGCTGCCCGATCACGTTCACTTGGCCTACGACGGACTGCGTCTGCCAATGCCATCCATCCAGTAGCCGGATTCGCCAAGAATTCGGATCCCACCATCTCGAGCCTCTGAGTTCAACGAAGCCATCCACGTAGGCCAGGTTATCACCTGGCACCCAGCCGATGCTTTGGAACAAAGCGAGGCGTCCAACCGCCCCCGCAAGCCTCTGTCGGTATAAGGGGAGCTTCCCCTGGCTACGATGAGATTGGCCTTTGGCCAAGAGCGAAAAGACCGGCCTTGCTGACCCAGCGGGCCAGGACGCTTCTCCGCGAGCAACACTCGGCAACCGAAGGCCACGGGACATCGATTTTATTGGCGAGGCTTTTTCTCGTTCCCAGGCTCTGCCTGGGAACGCAATGCACTGCAGGCTCCGCCTGCTGAGACAGAATCGGGAGGCGGAGCCTCCAAGACAGTGTGTTCCCAGGCAGAGCCTGGGAACAAGGAAGCCTCTGAACGCTGGCGAATCCTACGACTGGGCTTCCGTCACAACGAACGCATCGATTCAGCTAGACTGCGTCGTCCAACGATCGTCGTCTCGCCCCCCTCGCAGCAAAAGTCCCCCCTTTGTCCGCCTCAGATCCCGCCCCCGAATCGGAACCATCGGTCACCTCCGATGTCTCGACTCCGCTCCCTGCCGCTCCCGCCTCGGACAGAACTTCCCGACTGGGACTGGTTTTGTTCGTCATCTACCTGCTGCTTTACGGCGGGTTTGTGCTGCTGAACGCTTTCAAGGCGGAAGTGATGGACACCATCGTTTTCGCGGGCTTGAACCTGGCGATCGTCTACGGATTCGCGTTGATCCTGGTCGCGATTGGTATGGCGCTGATCTACGGAATGAAGACCCCGGATGAGCCTCAAGCGATGGAGGCATCGGAATGATTTACGAACCCTCCATGACCGCCGTCGTTGTTTTCTTTGCTTTCGTCGGCTTCACGATCGCACTGAGTTTCTACCTTGGCGGCAAAGCCAAATCATCCGCGGGCTACTTCGCCGCCCACGGCCAAATCCCCTGGTTCATCAACGGGATCGCGTTCGCGGGAGACTACCTGTCCGCGGCATCGTTCCTGGGCATTTGCGGGATGATCGCGGCCTACGGCTACGATGGTTTCCTGTATTCGATCGGCTACCTGGCCGGCTGGATCGTGGCCTTGTTCGTGATCGCCGAACCCATGAAGCGGCTCGGCAAGTTCACCTTCGCCGATGCACTCGACGCCAAGTTCGATTCCAAAGGAATCAAGGCCGCGGCTGGGATCAGCACACTGATCGTCAGCGTGTTCTATCTGATTCCGCAAATGGTCGGCGCCGGGGTTCTGATTCAACCGTTGCTGGGTTTCCCACACTGGGTCGGCGTGCTGCTGGTCGGTGCCGTCGTGATCACGATTGTGGTCACCGCCGGAATGGTCTCGACCACCTGGGTTCAGTTTCTGAAGGGATCGCTGCTGGTTATCTTCAGCGCGATCCTGGTCGTGATGGTGCTGCAACAAGGGTTCAAGGTCGACAACCAATCGTTCCCTTCCCACAGCTTCGCCATCGGTGAATTCAATCGCCAGGCCATTGCAGAAGCCATGAATCGCGAACTGGTGGAACCATCGAGTTGGGCGGACAACGACCAATACCTCCAGTTCACTCGTGAAGACGGTGACGGCTACGACGTTTACCGCGCGGACATCCAAGAAGGCGGGACGATGATCGTCTCGGAAGCCCAGTCGATCACAACGCTGCCCGATGGCGAGACGTTGATTGGCGGGCTGCCCAAGGGCGACCAACCTGGGCAAGGTCACCTGCGACCGGTGGGCCGGATCAAGGTGCTGCCCAACGAATACATTGGCCAATCCGAAACCGGGCCGCTCGGCCCTCTGAAGTTCTTCGACGTTCTCAATCGCAGCACCGTGGTGCTCTGGGGCAATGAAACTCTGAAGAACGAAGATGGTTCGACCACGCAAGTCTTCTACCAAAAACCAACCAGTGGTTCGCAGGTTCTGCGGCCCGGCGAACACCCTCGTTTCGCTGGCATTCGCAGTGACAGTTGGACGGGCAAGTTCAACTTCCTGTCACTGATGCTGGCGCTGTTCTGCGGCACCGCCTCGTTGCCACACATCTTGATTCGCTACTACACGGTCAAGGACGCCGCCGCGGCTCGCAAGAGCACGATCGTTGGGATCACCAGCATCGGGTTCTTCTACGTCCTGACGCTGTACCTGGGACTGGGGGCCATGACCAGCGGCACCCTCGACGTGACGAACAGCAACATGGCCGCGCCGCTGCTTGCTCGCGGAATGAGTGGACTGCTGTTTGCCATCATTTCGGCAATCGCCTTCACAACCGTCTTGGGCACCGTCAGCGGATTGATTTTGGCCAGCAGTGGAGCCGTCGCCCACGACTTGCTCGGTGGCGTGATGGGCATGGAATTCAGCGAGAACAGCCAGGTTCGAATCGCAAAAATCGCGGCCGTGGTCGTGGGAGCCATCGCGATTGTGCTGGGGATCCTGTTCCGCAACCTCAACGTCAGTTACTTGGTCGGGTGGGCCTTCAGCATCGCAGCGAGTGCGAACCTACCGGCACTCATCATGCTGCTGTTCTGGAAACGCACGACCGCCCAAGGCATCATCGCCAGCGTCATCGTCGGCATGTTCAGTTCGCTGGGATGGATCCTGTTGTCGGCCGACACCTTCGAAAAGGTGT
The DNA here is from genome assembly GCF_001027925.1 of Rhodopirellula islandica. Classification (NCBI taxonomy): domain Bacteria; kingdom Pseudomonadati; phylum Planctomycetota; class Planctomycetia; order Pirellulales; family Pirellulaceae; genus Rhodopirellula; species Rhodopirellula islandica. The sequence continues at coordinate 99,171 of NZ_LECT01000014.1, forward strand.
ACGGCATCGATCCGTTGAGCAGCCCCGTGCCGTTCAGCCAGCCGGGCATCGTGACGATCCCGTTGGCTCTGGTCACCTTGATCGTGGTGTCGTTGATGACAAAGAACAGAAAGGCCACCACAACGTAGCCGGATTCGCCAGAATTCGGATCTCTGAATTCTGGCGAATCCATCATCCTGGTGAATCCATCAACGTAGGCCAGGTTATCACCTGGCACCCAGCCGATGCTTTGGAACAAAGCGAGTCGTCCAACCACGCCCGCAAGATTCAACGCGGCCCGTCCAATCACCCCGCAAGGTAGAACCTGGCCTACAACGTCATTGGCCAAAGGCCAACCTCATCGTAGCCAGGGGAACCTCCCCTGGTACCGAACCGCAACGAAACCACATTGGCCAACGGCCAACCTCAACCGCAACGCAACCCATTGAATTTGGCCGTTGGCCAAAGAACCGGTGCATTCGTCCTCGGGCCCCAGGGACGTTGCCCACTGGCTACGTTGAACAAGGCCGTTGGCCATCTCTCCGCACCAACTCGCGCATCCGAATTATTGGCGAATCCGGCTACCAAATCACAACCCGACGCGTCAGCGAGGGACCCCACTGGATCCCGACGAATCCAGCTACGACGCGGCGCGGTTGATCAGGCCCAAGACTTCGGCACGTGACTTGGGATCGGTCTTGAAAGCGCCTCGCATGGCGCTGGTCAAACACAAACTGCCTGGTTTGCGAATGCCTCGCATCGTCATGCAACTGTGCGTCGACTCCACCACCACCGCAACACCTCGCGCCGACAATCGATCCTCGATCAAATTGGCGACCGTGTGGGTCAATCGTTCTTGCACCTGCGGACGCCTGGCGACCTCTTCGACCACGCGAGCCAACTTGCTCAGGCCCACGACCTTGCCGCTGGGCAAATAAGCGATGTGTGCCTTGCCCGTGAACGGCAACAGGTGATGCTCGCACATGCTGCAGAAACTGATGTCTCGCACCAACACGATTTCGTCATAGTCCTCGGCAAACACTTTCGCGAGGTGACGGCCGGGGTCCGATTTCAGACCGGCGAACATTTCGGCGTACATGCGTGCGACGCGTTCCGGTGTTTCCAGCAACCCATCGCGATCGGGGTCCTCACCAACCGCTTCCAGGATCTCGCGCACCGCCGATTCGATTCGAGCAAAGTCGACTTCGTTGTGAGGCGCGTTCTTGTCGACAAAAAACGGCGTTCGTTCGGCAGGTTGTTCTTTGTCGGCCACGGGCTTGTCTGAATCCTGATTGGGAACCTCTCCGAAAAAGGGGTCTGACCCTTGGGAGGCGTGCTGTTTTCAATTCGAGTGCGTTCGCCGAAGAGGGCCAGACCCCTTTTCGGTGAGCTTCGAGAGCGAGCCAACTTGTTGGCCCCATCGCGAAACAACGCACGACTATAAACGAGTGGCTAGCGATGCGAAGACGAGCAAACCGCCCGCCGACGACAATTGCCGCAAAAACGGCCCCAGGGACTCGATGGGGAAACATTCCTAGCTGGCAAAGCGGGACCGTCGCACGAGCCCCGCTAAATCGGCTCGAAACCCTGCTGATAGAAGCCCATGATTTTGCCAAAGATACGGAAAATCATGAAGATCAGGAACATCGAAACGGAAATCCAAATCACGCCCGTCGCCACACCGGCAATCGTTTTCATCGCCCCTTTGGCTCGTTCGTCGTAGTCCTTGGCCAATTGGTCAATGGATTCCGCATCGGTCCCCGAGAGCTCTGCAATCTCGATCTGGGTGATGAATTCCTCAGGGAACAAATGCGTTCGGTGGAGCGCTTCACTCAACGTCGCCCCGCCACGAATCGCGTCCTCGGCCGACTTGGCTCCGCTTCGATAATACGAACTGTCCGTGGCGTCCAAAGACAACTTCGTCGAATCGATCGGGTTGATCCCTGCGTCCAAAGACAGCGACAGCGTCCAAGCGAAACGGGCCAACGTGATCGTTTGAATGGCACCACCGATCGCGGGAACCTGGTACACCAACGGCACAATGTTTTGGATGCCGCCAACGTTCTTTCGAAACGCCAAGTACATCCCACCCAGCACCGCAGCGAAGGCGGCGACGTAGGCCCAGAAAATCAGCACTCCTTGGGGGCCGCGCAACCCGAACCCCAGCATGTCCGTCATCTCACCGCCGGTGGGAGCCGTCAGCACGCCCATGATCCAAATCATCAACGACACCACGCCGATGCCAATCAACAACTGAAGCCCTGGCCAAGCGATCGCGCGAATGAAATTCTGGCGCAGCGTGTACTGTTGGGCGTAGTGCTCAGACAGCGCCAACATGGTCCGTTCCAGCCTGCCGGTCGTCTCGCCCACCCGAGTCATCACGACCAACAAGGGCGGGAAGAATGGCTTCTGATGCCGCATCATCTCGCTGATCGCGTGCCCGTCTTTGGCCCCCTCGCGAATCTTGGTCATGGCCATGCGTTGGCGTGCGGGACCGTGCTTGGCCTCGCTTTCCAACAGCTTCAACAAGTCCGCACCGGCTCGCAGCCCGACGCCAAACCGGCGGCAAAAATCGCGGCAGGAACGCACTCCCATCTGTCGTGACATCACGGCGTCACCTCCGTCATCCGCATGCTGCCCGGTTGTTTCGCGGAGCGGCGCAAGCCGCCCGGTGCGTGACCGGAGGGCTCGCGCCCTGCCGCTTCGATTTTGGATCGAGAAACGCGACCATCAGCCAAAACCCACGCTGGCAGCTCACCAAAGTGCTGTGCGTATTCACGTTTTGCATAGGCCAACATGTACTCCGGGCTGGCTGCCTTCGACACGCCCACATGACTGGATGAAGTTCGCGAAGGCGGACTTTGTTTCGACAAACGCACCAATCGATGCAGCGCCAACTCGTACGCGCCTTGTGCTCGCAAACGATCGCCGCTCTGGAGCAACCGCCTGGCGTTTTGCACCAACGCTTTCGCGTCGGCAATCGTTTCTTGTTGTGCTTCCTGTTTTGCAAATCGCCGCGGGTCCGCATCGCCGAGCAACTGACGGTCGATCTCGTCTTGATCGATGATCGTCACGGAGACGGATGCATTGCCGGTGCGAGTGGCACCGCCGAAGGCTCCGCCAGGCGAAAACCCACCACGCGATGAACGCCCGCTTTGGTAAGACGAAACGCCGCCGATCGATCCCGTCCCACGATCGGGAATCAACATGCTGCTGGTGGAAGAGAACCGTCGCACACTGGGAAGCTGCACGACTTGGGCCTGCCCAACCTCCGTCCCAGCGATCAACAGCAACCAGGCCGCGAAGATCATGGAAATGAGCCGCTGCCAGCAAGGACCGTCACCTCTCCCCCAATGTTTAGATGCCCTGCAGCTTCGAAACATTGTGCTTGCAATCTTGAACTCACCCGCCTGAGCGCAGCGGTGGTGCAATTTCGAAGAGCTGTGCACGAAACGCTTGCGACCCCCGCCCGCGCGACGGGAGGGCTCGGAAAGCGAGCGTTCAGCGAGATTTCCGGGGGAGGGCAGTTCACGCCGCTTCCCATGCCCGGCCCTCACCCTCGCGTACGCCTGAACGGCGTCGCTCGACCTCTCCCCCAACTTCGTTTCGGGAGAGGTGCAGCCCACGAAGCCCCGCTGAAAAGCGGCATCGACCAACTGCGCCGCCTCTCCAATAGGAGAGCGAAGTTGTGAGGCGATGGTCGACGATGAGCTGGGTTCAAACATGCATCCAATGTAACGCATCGCCCAAGAAACGCAGCAACGGAAGAATCCCGCTGGGCAAGGAACCAAGCTTGGGTTTACTTCGCGGATCCTTTGATCTTGTCGCCGAATTCTCGGTTGAATTTTCGAACCTTGTTGGCCACCACTGCTTGGCAATAACCGGCGTTTGGATTCCGGCGGTAGTAATCCTGGTGAAACTCTTCGGCCACATAAAATTTGGTGGCAGGCTCAATCAGTGTGACGATCGGATCCCGGTATTCTTCGCCCAGTTTTTCAATCGTCTTCTTGGCGATTTCACGTTGCTCCTCGTTGTGAACGAAGATGCTGCTGCGGTACTGCGGTCCACCGTCGGCGCCTTGCCGATTCAAGGTCGTTGGATCGTGCGTTTTGAAGAACACTTTGAGCAGCTCTTCAAAATTCGTCTTGGTCGGGTCGTAATAGATTTGGACGGCTTCGGCGTGGCCGGTCATCTTACCGCAAACTTGATCGTAATTGGGACGCTTGACCTTCCCTCCGATGTAGCCCGAGACGACATCGTTGACGCCTTCCATCCGCTCAAAAACGGCTTCCGTGCACCAGAAACAGCCCCCCGCCAACGTCACCACCTCTTCGCCCGGCCGAGTTCTGATCTCCACAATTTCGGAATCCAACGGCAACCCGTTGTAATTGGGGTTGGCGTTGGGGTCATCCGAATTCGCTCCCACGGGCGGAGCGGCCTGGGTGCAGGACGTCGCGACAATCAACAGTCCAGCCGCCGCGATGGACGCGAGCGAGCGGGATGGCGAAGCGAAGATGGAGGGCACTGGCATCAGAAACTCCTGCATTGGGTCGGGGATTCAGCCGTCTGGAGGTGAGAAAACGAGGTCGGGACAGCGGACCGAGTTGATTATTACGCAGTGGAAACCGGGGTGGGTCGGCAGAGGAACGATCCGTTTTCAGATTTTTGCCAATCGTGGACTTTGAGGTCGCGAGCCCGCACCAACCGTCGCCGGATTCGCCAGAATTCGGCTACCAACATCACAACCCGACGCGTCAGCGAGGGACCACACTGAATTCTTGGTAAATCCAGCCATGTAGGCCAGGTTATTACCTGGCACCCAGCCGATGCTTTGGAACAAAGCGAGGCGTCCAAACAGTCCCACAAGACTCAAAGCCATCCGACCAAACACCCCGCCAGGCACAGCCTGGCCTACGTCCGTCACAACCCGCCGCGTTAGCGAGGCCACCCACCGTAGCCGGATTCGCCAGAATTCGGACCTCTCCACGTCAACCATCCGAATTCTGGCGAATCCAGCTACAACGCTTCTGTGACGCTGCGATAGGATGACTTTGCCAACTCTTCGCACGCCGCTTCCCATCCCGACATCCACGCATGCCTCACACTTTCTTCGACCTGCATCACACAGTTGCCGACGACGAAATCGATGCCCAACAACACGTCCACAACCTGCGGTATTTGCAGTGGACGCTGTGGGCCGCTCGCGACCATAGCGCCGCCGAGGGCTGGGACGCGGCTTCCGCACTGCAAGACGGTTTGGGCTGGGTCGTTCGCGGGCATGACATCACTTACCGAGCCGCGGCGTTGGCCGGGGACGAATTGATCATCCGGACGTGGATCCCAAGCTGGAACCGTTATTCCTGCCAGCGGCATTACCTGGTGACGCGTCCCTCCGATCAAACGGTGCTTGCCAAAGTCCAAACCCGCTGGGTGTTTGTCGATTTGAACCGGCACCGTGCCATCGAGATCCCTCCTGCTGCGGTCGCCGCCATCCACGTTTGCGAAACGCCTCCGCCATCCCCCTGGGCCGACTCCGATGACACCTGATCAACGACTGAAATGGTTTCTGCGAATCATTGGCGCTGCCGCGTTGCTAGCCTTTGCCGCGGCGGTCATGCCTGAGAAATGGATGATTGAAATCGCTCAGGAACTCGGCATCGATCCCTTCCCCGAATCCCCGTTGACGTTCTACCTGGCTCGCAATTTGTCGCTGCTGTATGGGTTTGTCGGTGCGTTGCTGTGCATCTTGTCTGCCGACCTGCCACGGTATCGCGCCCTCATTCGCTGGGCAGCACGGGGAACCATCGCGTTCGGGGTGCTCCAGTGGGTCGTCGACGCGATGTCTGGGCTGCCAGGTTGGTGGACGATCGGGGAGGGCGGTTCGACGCTGGTCGGCGGGCTGTTTTTGAGCTGGTTGGAACGAACCGCCCGAGCGGACTCGGCCGTGGCGGGTTCCGACGAAAGCCTGCGTTGAGTATTTTTCTGCTCCGCCGAGTTTGTTTGGCGAATTTCCCGTTTTCAAAACCTTTCGAACCTCTGTGTTTCTGCCATGCAACGCACCCTCGTCTTGCTCAAACCTGATTGTGTCCAACGCCGCTTGATCGGTGACGTCCTGTCCCGATTCGAAACCAAGGGATTGCACATCGTTGCCATGAAGTTGCTGCAAGTGACACCGGAACTGTCCAAGCAACACTACGCTGAACACGTCGAAAAGCCGTTTTACCCCTCGCTGGAAGAGTTCATCACCTCGGCTCCCGTCGTGGCGATCGCACTGGAAGGCCTGGAAGTCATCCGCGTCGTCCGCGACATGCTCGGCGCCACCAACGGTTTGCAAGCCGCTCCTGGCACCCTGCGTGGTGACTACAGCAGCAGCCGCCAAATGAACCTGGTTCACGCCAGCGACAGCGAAGAATCGGCCAAACGCGAACTGGACCTGTACTTTGGCGCCGACGAATTCTGCGACTACTCGCTGGTCCTGACGCCTTTCATGCGTGCCGACGACGAATAGTTATAATTTGGGTTCCCTCCCTCCCACCTGAGGCAACCCATGTCGCTGTTTGAGTCCCCGCTTTCTTTCCGACCGGCCGTCCAACGATTCGTTGGCGGCCTGTGGATCTGTTTCGGATTGCTCGTCGTTTCGCCCGCGGCAGTGACCGCCCAGGGTTTCGGCAACAACGCCGCAGCGGGTGGCGCCAACGAAGTCACCTCGTTCCGCGGCAAACTGGTTTCCTACCGCGGCATGATCCTGACGATCGAGCGGGAAGACGGCACCGAAGTCATGGTGCAAACCCCTGACTCGGTCTCGCAGCTGACCTTCATCGCGAAAGCCTTGCCGGCCTACTTGCGTCCCGGAATGTTGGTTCGCTTCCAAGCCAACCTGGGACCGACCGGCGCCCCGTTGGAACCAGTCAGCAAGCTCGAACTGTTCGCCCCCGTCAACGTGAAGTTGCTCAAAGGCCGCGAACGCGAAAAGTTTCAACCGGGCGTTCACCCCAGCAACCCACCGCAACGTGGCAACGCAGGGCCACCGACCGGCCCCGTGACCGTGGTCGGCAACTTGATGGCTCTCAACCCGCAAGGCGGCGTGGCTCTGCGGGCGGGCAATGTTCCGGTGCAAACGATGACATCACCGGACCTGGAACTGCAGCTTCGCGTCAACAATCTGTCGCTCGCCCAACCCGGTGACGCCGTCGACGTGCGAGGCTTCTACCAACCGCCGGATGACACAAAAGTCAAAGCCGAATCGATCCAGATCACGACTGATCGCGTCTACGGCGAAACACCACCGCCCACCGAACGTCGTTCGCGAAGAAGCAAGCGAGGCGAGCGGGACAAGGACGAAGCCGCGGAAGCTGAAAACGCCGACGAAGCCAGTTCAGAAGAAGGCCGGTCTCTCGGGATTCCAGACACCGAATCCGAGTGAATGCCCCGTCCCCGGATTCGCATCTCCCGTAGCCGGATTCGCAACCCGATGCGTGACGGCCTGTGGATTGAATCCTAACCCGACGCGTGAGCGAGGGATCGCGTGCCATTGCAACGAGCCGGTGGGTCCCTCGCTCACGCGTCGGGTTGTGAACTCGAGTCAATCAACAAGCCGGTCCGCGAGGCCCACGCGGCGTGCCCCACGCCGGCCCCGTCCGGGGCGGTGATTGCCGCCGAATGCTCCTCCGGTTCGCGTCCCGTCCTCGCCACAGCCACCCGGATTTTGCAATTTACAATTTACAATTTTACTTTTTCAATCCATCCCCCAGCTCACCTGTCGCCGCTCCGCGGCTTGCCGAGTCAAGGGAGTGACGCTCGAGACCTCGGGTTTAAAACCCGAGGCTGACAACTGTCACCGCTCCGCGGTTGTTCAATCACCCGGACACACCTCCAGTCGCGGAGCGACGACAGATGTTTGTCGTCCCGTCGCCGAACGATCCCCGGTTCGTGCCCCGTACGATGGGCTTCCAAACCCGTCGAAATGGACCCCCAACGCGTGACGGCCTGTGGATTGAATCCTAACCCGAAGCGTTCGCGAGGGATCGCGTGCCATTGCAATGAGCCGGTGGGTCCCTCGCTCACGCGTCGGGTTGTGAACTCGAGTCAATCAACAAGCCGGTCAGCGAGGGACACATCTGAATCCTGGCGAATCCACCAACGTAGGCCAGGTTATCACCTGGCACCCAACCGATGCTTTGGAACAAAGCGAGGCGTCCAGCCGATCACGCAAGACTCAGCGATGTCCGTCCAATCACCCAGCCAGGTACAACCTGGCCTACATCTCAAACATCCGAATTCTTGGCGAATCCGGCTACCAACATCACAACCCGACGCGTCAGCGAGGGACCAAACTGAATCCTTGGCGAATCCAGGAAATCAGCCATCGGCGGACGTCAGTTGCAAAATCGGCTGTTCATCATCGGGCCAAGAAACAAACAACTCGGCTTCGAGACTCGCTTGCCCCGCGAGCATCGCGATCAACTGATCCAATTCCGCCAAACGTTCGGCAAACATCTTCAAGCTCTTCTGCTGATTCTCGAGTTGGTCCAACTGCTGTTCCAAGCGAGCCTCCAAACGACGCGCCCGTGAACTTTCGGCTCGAGAGATGGCCGAATCCAGTTCAGCGTGCCTCCGGTCCGCCAGTTCCATTTGCCGAGTCACCACGGCCAACGTTTGCGAGACGTCCTCGCGGTCCGTCCATTGCCATGGCATCGATGGATCCAACCTCGCCCCAAACCGGACTCGGACCGTCATCATCCGCGTCGTTTGGACGTCGACACGAACCACCACCGCCACCGATTCCGAATCTTGTTGGCTCAACACCGCGATGCCACGCACCTTGCGTGGTGACTCGTTTTCAATCGGTTCGATCCAGCCGACATCAACTCCCTCGGGGACCACCAAATCCATGCTCAACCGGGCTCCTTTGGGTTCGGGCGGTGCGGCCAAATCCCACTTCATCTTCCCATCTCGATCCGCCAAATCGATGCCGATCGCGTCCCCTCGCAAACTCGGCCGCAAATAAACTCGCTGGCCCCCGGCAAGCTCCACTCGGCCGTGAAGCAATGCCTTGCGATCCGCATCCAACGCCCCCGGCAACCACTCCCACCGCGTTGCATTCTCGTCGGCATCGATTCGCAAGTTGGCGATTGCGGTTTGATCCGACGACCTCACTACCGAACCGCTGTCGGGCGTCCCACCAGAGACCGAGAACTCGAGTCGCTTGTCAGGAAAAACCAACCTCGCGTTTGCCCAAGAAGAGACCGGCCATTGGTCACGGTCACCTTGTTCTGATTCAGTCTCTGCAAGCGTCGGCAACGAAACGAAGATCGTTTGCGAATCCGCCGCCGTGGACTCCTCGGTGGATCCAGTCACCGCGTCCGAGTCCATGTCGTCCGTGTCACCATCGCTCATCACGTCCGCTTCTTCACCGCCACCAAACGACGCGGGGCCGGTGCCTTCAGACGCCAACAATTCGCCGGCCATGGATTCGTCAACCTCGCCAACATCGTCGCCTCCGGAAGACTCCGTCGCGACCGGCGCGGGAACCAGATCGTCCAACGAAAACGCCGACGAAGTCATCCCGTTCGCCTCTTCGGTTGCGGGTTGCCCGGTCGAAGGTCGGACGACCGAGTTCGCTCCCACAATCTCAGCGGCACTCATCTCGATGCCACTCGGATCAACACTCGTTTCGGCAGACACATCCGACGGTGCCGCGTCCACCAGCGTGCCCAGTTCCAACGCGGACTCCTCGGTCGTCTCCAGGATGCCCGGTGCAAACACGTTCGCATTGGAGCTGGACGGAGCCACGTTGCCACCGGAACCATCAGACGTTGGAGCCAACTCAGAATCGGAACTCGGCCACCACAGGAATGCTGCCGCGAGCAAGGCCATCGCGGCGAGCACACCGACCCAAATTGGCTTGGACGTGGATGTCTTCTTGGGTCTCGAACCAGAACTCGCAAGCTCAGCCGATTCGTTCCGTTCGACCATTCCCACCAACGCATCGTCGGCTGAATCCAAGACAATCGGATCGGTCGCCGATGCAGCCTCGGTCGCGGAGTCACCTTCCGACAAGCGGATCAATTCCCCGTGAGCATCCACGCCATGCGATTGCCAAAACACATGGTTGGGCGAGCGAATCGAATCGCTCGATGGAGAGGAAGCCTGCATGGATGGAAACGAGGTTTCCGCCGCGGCGACCAAATGATCCCAGATGTCCTCGGGAGGTTCTCCGAGGCGTTCGATCATGTCCGCCACCGACTCCACGGGAACCGGCACCGAATCGCTCTTGGACGTGGTGTTCATACGCATCGTTATAACGAAACGCACAGAACATTTCCGACTGCCGCCAGATTCCCTGCAGTTGTAGCCGGATTCGCCAGAATTCGGATCTCAACCGCTTCGCACCTCTGAATTCTTGGCGAATCCAGCGACAGCCAGGCCGCCCATCGCGGACTCCTCCAGAGCCACGCATCCCAACTCGCCCCGGAGGGGCCGTCATCGATAGCTCGGGGCGTCAGCCCCGAGACCGCGCACGGACATCGCCATGTCGCCCCGGACGGGGCCGTCGTCGACGATGCCGCCCAAAGTGGCTGGCACCATCCGGCTCGCCATTCGCCCCAATTCGCCCCGGAGGGGCCGTCATCGGTAGCTCGGGGCGTCAGCCCCGAGACCGCTCAGCGATGTCCGTCCAATCACCCCGCCAGGTAGAACCTGGCCTACATCTCGAGCCTCTGAATTCTGGCGAATCCAGGTACGACGGGTGACTTTGGATCAAGGAACCAAGAGTGCCGTGCCGGTGACCGCGGCGGCTTGGTACCAAGCTCCCCTCAGGCTCAACGGCACCGGTGGGATGATCCACGGGGCACAGTTGCCGGGACGGTAATAACCCAACGCATACTGGCATTCATGCGGCGAGTGCACACCCATCTTGTACGGCAGCACCGCGATGTTCGCGAAGAAGTGAGCCGATGACAAAACCGGTTGCAACACGGGACCCGCGGTGTGACCGTAGCGTTCCAGGTTGACCTCTTCGAAGTACAACGGTTTGTGACACAAGTTCGACGCGGCCCAGACCACGGTCGTCGGTTTCCAACGACGCGGTGTGAACGCGACTTGTTCCAACAAGCACTCCGTCGGCAATCCCCAGTTCTCGGAAATGAATCCCAAGTCCGCTTCGCTCAAGCGGTTGATCGGCAACTCTTCACGAGATCCGAACTCCGTCACGATCACAGCATTTTCATACGCCAGATCGACCAAGCGACCGGTGCCCATCGGACGCCCATCGATGCTTCGCCAGACCCGTGATTCTTGACGCTCGTCAAAGCGTTCTTTCAGCTTCACGTATTCGCCTTCATCGATCACGTCAGGACGATACGGCGGGCTGATGTCCAGCGAAACCTGATCGATCGTTTGTGCGGCGATCCGCGAACGGAAGTCGTCACAAGACAATCCAGCGGCACGACGGATCGGCCCATCGTCGTTCATGATCGGTGCGTCATCGCGGTCAGCCTGCGGTCGCAAACGGCCTCGGTCTTGAGCTTCCAACTCCAGGCGATCCAGCTCATCGCGTGCCTTCGATTCTTGGTCGCGACGGTCAAACGGATTGGATTCAAACCGGTCCGAAGGAGACTCCAGAGTTTCGGGCTCCGACGGCTGTGGTTGCTGCGGCAGATTCGTTTCGTCTTGCAACATGTCGCGAATCGATGGCCCGGCATCCGGTTGCCCCAATGCGTCGGGTTGTCCAAACGTATCCGGTGTCACATTGGGTGAATCCAATCCCGGAGCGGGCAACGCTTCCAATCCAGGTGGCACCATTTCGACGGGCGAGTTGAGCCCATTGCCAGGGGCTGCGTTCGGGTTCGCTCCCAATTCATCACGGAACGGGTTGGCGTTCCAATTCGGACGGCTTCCACTTCCGCTGGCAGCACCATTGTCGCCGGGCACACCAAAGCCACTGGACGAGGGAGGCGAGATCGGTTGCGCGTCGGCTGGCGGTGCAGCGTCGAACTCGGGCAATCCAAACCCTGACCCAGGTTGCTGCAAGAATGCAGCGGGATGGATCGAGGTGGAAGCAGCACCCTGGTTGCGGCGGCTCGTTCCCGAGACCATCACAACGGCCGAACCGGCTTGGTTGGCCTGCGGTGTGGCAACTTGCGGTGCGGCAACTTGCGGTGCAGTGGCTGGCTGCAGCGGTTGAGCGTGAGCGACCGATTGCTGGAACGAGGTCTCGTGTTGCTGGGGCGTTGCCTCATGGAAGGCAGCGTCGCTGATCCGAGCGGCTTCTTCCGAGGCGACCTGCGGGCTCTTGCGCCATTGCAGATCCCAACCGGGACGACGCATCGGCGATGCTTGCGACGCAGCGGGCGGATTCGGTTGAGCCTGCATCAAATCCGCGGTTCGCATCCGCGGGATGGGCTGACCAACCGGTTGCACCGGAGCCGGCGAGGTGTTCGCCGACAGAGGATGCGTGGGCGAGTCCACGCGGGTGGGCCCAAAGCTGTCTTGGGCCATCACCGCCGAGCTGGCGGAAAGAGCACCGACGCTGAGCCCAGCGGCAATGCATCCGGCCAGCCATCGTCGGCGGACCAATCGACCTGGCAATGGGCTCAGGCGATGGGTCGTCGGAACGTCTGCCTCAACTGGCGTCGCCCGAATGAACATCGGGACTGTAGTTGGGCGCTTCTTGTGTGATCGCAATGTCATGCGGGTGGTTCTCCCTCACCGTAGCGGCCGACACGCGAATGAATTTCGCGTCGCGGCGGAGTTCTTCGATCGTCCGTGTACCGACATATCCCATGCCCGCACGCAAACCACCGACCAACTGGTAGGCGTAATCGCTGAGCGGGCCTTTGAACGGCACGCGTCCTTCGACACCTTCGGGGACAAGCTTGCCCGCCTCGGTGCCTTTTTGGCGATACCGATCACTGCTTCCCTTCACCATCGCACCCATCGATCCCATCCCACGGTACGCCTTGAAGGTACGACCTTGGTACAAAATCATCTTGCCAGGACTCTCCGCCAAACCAGCAAACAAACTGCCGATCATCACGGTGCTCGCCCCAGCGGCGATTGCTTTGGTGATGTCACCGCTAAAACGGATTCCTCCGTCCGCAATGACAGGAATGTTCTTCTCTTGAGCGACCTTCACCGCACTTAAAATCGCGGTGACCTGAGGCACTCCAATGCCACTGATCACCCGTGTGGTGCAAATCGATCCCGGACCGATGCCAACCTTCACCGCGTCAGCCCCGGCCGCAATCAAATCTGCTGCGCCCTCGGCCGTTGCGACGTTCCCCGCCACGACATCAATGTCCCATGACTTGTTCTGCTTAATCTCTCGGACGGTCTCAATCACATTCCGGCTGTGTCCATGAGCCGAGTCGACCACCAGCACGTCGACACCTTTGCCGATCAAGCTTTCCGCTCGTTCATAGTCACCCACACCAATCGCGGCTCCGACCCGAAGACGTCCCTGCGGGTCTTTGCAGGCCCGCGGGTAACGCTTCATCATGTCGATGTCGCGAATCGTGATTAACCCCGTCAGTTTTCTTTCTTCGTCAATCAGGAGAAGTTTCTCGACCCTTTTTTCCGTTAAAATCTTCTCAGCTTGCGCAAGCGTTACATTCCCAACCGCCGTGACCAAGTTTTGACGCGTCATTACCTGGGAAATGGGCATGTCGGGGTCTTCCAAGAACCGCAGGTCCCGCCGCGTTAAAATTCCTGCCAAGGTGCGGTCGTCCTGCACAATCGGGATCCCCGAGACGTTCGCTCGGTCCATCAGCTCCGCCGCCGCGCTGACCTTTTGAGCGGGATTCAGGGTCACCGGATTGACGATGATCCCGTTGGCCGAGCGTTTGACCTTCAGCACCTCTTCGGTCTGTCGTCGAACCGACAGATTCTTGTGCACAATGCCCAAACCGCCCTCTTTTGCCAGGGCAATCGCCATCTCGGACTCGGTCACCGTGTCCATCGGCGACGAGATCAGCGGGATTTGCAGGCGGATTCGCTGGGTCATCTGACTGCTGACGTCCACCTCGCTGGGCACGACCTCGCTGTATCGAGGTTGCAACAGGACATCGTCGAAGGTCACTCCGAGGTCGCCGATTTTGTCGTCAAACATGCCGTTTTCGTTCCCACGAGGCCGTGGGCATCCAAATGTGATGCGATGGGGAAAACGAGCGATTATGACGCTCGCTGCGGTCGAGTTGTAGGGCACCTTGCCCGACTGACGACGAAAGAGGGTAGATGCGCCCAAGTTGTCGCCTCGCGTCACCGGATTCGGACCTCAAACGAACGCAAATCCCTGAATTCTGGCGAATCCAGCTACTTTCCGGCCTTTTCCAACTCAACGCCATGTCCACGACGACGGCCAGTGCCGCCAACGCCGAATCGCAAGAATCCGCCCCGCCTCGCGCGGTGGACATTCGACGTGATATCCCAGCTCTCCTGCTGGTCGCGGCGACGTTGTTGACATTGGTCTCGGTGATGACACACGACCCCGCCGACCCGGTTCCCACCCCAGTCTGGCCACTCGACCAATTCTTCACGCCGGATGTGGCCGTCTATCCCGCCAACGAAATCGTGCAAAACGCCTGCGGCTCGCTGGGCGCCCTGATTTCATCGATGTTGCTCAGCGCCGTCGGAATCGGATCCGCCCTGGTGATCTCGGCCGGCGGCGGCATCTCGACTGCACTCCTGATTCGCGGCCACATGAACGCGCCCGTGCTGCGGTCCCTCGGCGGCTGCATCACGTTGCTGGCCGTGACCACCGCGGCCGCCATGACGGACATTGAACTGGGCGGCATGCCTGTCATCGGCAACGGGGGCTACCTCGGCGCGATGACGTCCGCCTTCTTGCTGCAACACTTCCATCCCGTCGGCTCTTGGATTTTGACGCTGACAGTGCTGGCGGTCGGGTTGTTGCTGACGACGGACTACATGCTGGTCTACGCAGGTCGAACCGTGGTTGTCGGCGGGGCCAAGGCCTCTCGTCGTGGGTTCGCCAAAGCCGCCCAGGCCATGCCGGTCACACTCCGCCGGCGCCGCCAACCGTTCAGCGACCTGGACGGGCCGATCCTGATCGACGGGGACGAATCCGACGCGTCGCTGGATCCCAACGGCGGTCGCATCGACCCAGCCGAGCCCGCCGAAACCGGCCCCACGATCCGGGTGCGCAAACCCAAAGAACGCGAAGCCGTGGCTGAGGAAGCCGAAGCCGCTGAAGAAGCCGCTCCCGCCAACGGGCTCGCCAAAGCCGCCAAGCTCGGCGCCGCCGGACTGGCCGCTGCAGCCGGGATTGGCGCCAGCCTCACGAAGTCCAAGGACGCCACCGAGGAAGAAGAATACGAGTACGAATACGAGGAATGGGAAGAGGAAGAAGAATCTCCCACCCGTGAACTCGAAATCGAAGGCGAAACGACAACCCTGCGCAATGATTCCGCGCACGAGGAATCCCCCGCGCCGACGATCAAGATGCCCAAGCAGCGAGACGCCAAGCAAGAACTCTACGACTCGGTCCAGGAAGGGGCCCCCGAGGGCATCTCGCAGTACCACTTGCCCAGTCTGGAACTGCTCGAAGGCAGCGACGGATTTGACTACGAAGAACAGCACGCGGAGGCGCTGCAGAAGAGCGCGATGCTGCAGCAAACCATTCGCAGCTTTGGCTTCAATGTCACCGTCACCAACGTCGAAATCGGTCCGGTCATCGCCCAGTACGAACTGGAACTCGAGAGCGGCCTGCGGCTGAACAAAATCACCGCGCTCGCCGATGACCTCGCCATCGCCCTGCGAGTCCCCAGCGTTCGCGTCGTCGCCCCAATCCCCGGCAAGAACACCGTCGGCATCGAAGTCCCCAACGAAATTCGACAAGTCGTTCGGCTTCGCGATGTGATCGAAGAATCCGATTCGCGGATCTCGAAGATGAACATCCCAGTCTTCTTGGGCAAAGACGTTTCGGGAGAACCGATGCCAGTCGACTTGGCCAAGATGCCTCACCTGTTGATCGCCGGTCGAACCGGTACCGGTAAATCGGTCTGCTTGAACGCGATCATCACCAGCATCCTGATGTGCTGCCGGCCCGACGAAGTCCGCTTGTTGATGATCGACCCCAAGATGGTCGAGCTTTCCGGTTACGGCCGCTTGCCTCACTTGATGCACCCCGTGATCACGGACATGAAGAAGGCCGAAGCGATTCTCGGCTGGGCCGTCGAAAAGATGGAAGAGCGTTACTCGCTGCTCGCCAAAGCCGGTGTGCGTCACATCAACAGCTTCAATGACCTGGGCCGGGAAGAAGTCCTGCGGCGCTTGGAAGTTGATGAAGACGACGAGAACACCGACGTGCCGGACAAGCTTCCCTTCATCGTCATCATCGCCGACGAGATGGCCGACTTAATGATGACGGCCGGCAAGGAAGTCGAAACGCACATCATCCGCTTGGCTCAAAAGAGCCGTGCGGTTGGAATCCACTTGATCCTGGCAACGCAAAAGCCAACCGTGGACGTCATCACGGGCTTGATCAAATCGAACTTGCCCGCGCGTCTGAGTTTCCAGGTCGCCAGCAAAACGGACAGCCGCGTGGTGCTCGACGAGAACGGTGCCGACAAACTGCTCGGCAACGGGGACATGCTGTTCCTCTGGCCGGGAACCAGCACGCTGATTCGGGGGCAGGGGACTTACCTTTCCGACGCCGAGATCGATCGCGTCTGCGACCACTGCAGCAGCGGCGGCGAACAGCAATTCGTCGGCGAGCTGATGAACTTGAAGATCAACGACGAAGAAGGCGACGCATCCGAGATGGACGTCGACAAACTTCGCAAGCGAGACGAGTTGTACGAGTCCGCCATCGAAGTCGTGATTCGCGAAGGCCGCGGGTCGCTGTCGCTGATCCAGCGTTGCCTCGGGATTGGCTATGGGCGAGCCGCGCGGTTGGTTGACTACATGGCCGAAGACGGCATCGTCGGCCAGTACAACGGGTCCAAGTCACGCGAAGTCTTGCTGACGATGGAACAGTGGAACGCGATGCAAGGCATCACCGACGACACCGCCGCGGCCACCGCCACCGCCGCCCCCACTGCGGCCTCGCAAACCGAAGCGGAAGAGGAGTACGAAGACGAGGAAGAGGAAGAAGAGTACTACGACGAAGAAGAGTACGAGGACGACGAAGACGTCTGAAGCACGTCACCATTCCCGTCGCCCCTCCCGTAGCCGGATTCGCCAGAATTCGGACGCCAACCACTTCGCACCTCTGAATTCTGCCGAATCCGCCGACCAACATCACAACCCGAATGCGTCAGCGAGGGACCGCCCACCCACTCGTCCCTCTGAATTCTGGCGAATTTAGCTACATCGACGTCAGCAAGGCCGCCCATCGCGGACTCCTCCGGAGCCACGCATCCCAACTCGCCCCGGAGGGGCCGACATCGATAGCTCGGGGCGGAAGCCCCGAGACCGCGCGCGGACATCGCCATGTCGCCCCGGACGGGGCCGTCGTCGACCATGCCGCCCAAAGTGGCTGGCACTCCGGCACGCAAACCACCGCCATCGCATTCGCCTCGAACTCGCCCGCTCAACCAACTCCAACCTCTGAATTCTGGCGAATCCAGCGACCAACATCACAACCCGACGCGTCAGCGAGGGACCGCCCACCCACTCGTCCCTCCGAATTCTGGCGAATCCGGCTACAGCAAGGCCGCCCATCACGGACTCCTCCAGAGCCATTCGCCCCAACTCGCCCCGGAGGGGCCGACATCGATAGCTCGGGGTGGAAGCCCCGAGACCGCGCACGGAAATCGCCATGTCGCCCCGGACGGGGCCGTCGTCGACCATGCCGCCAAAAGTGGCTGGCACCATCCGGCAATCGGTCAGCAAGGCACCACGCACCGTCCCCGCATCCGCCAGAATTCGGACGCCAACCACTTCGCACATCTGAATTCTGGCGAACCCAGCGACATCATGCACCAAGTAGGAAAAGTCCTACCTGGCCTAAAATTCTTCGACGATCTCCTCTAGCCAAGGAACAGATCGTTTAAGTCAAGCTTGGCGGAGGGCTGGATCAATGGCGAAAGCATGTCTGTGGGTGCGTGGACACTTCGATCTCGGTAGTCACCTTGGACCGGGTGACGATGGACGTGGATGCATTGGGCCTGTGCGTCGACGATCCAGTACTCGACCATGTTCGATTCGGCATACAAACGTCGTTTGGTTTCCAAGTCGTAAGCCAAGCTGGTGAACGCAACTTCAATCGCCAGCTGCACGTCGCTTGCTCGCGGATGCGCGTCGCGGTAACGGGCTGCTCGCAGCCACATCAAATCAGGCTCGGGACGAGACTGGGCCTCAGGGAGGTCCAATCCGGTTTGCGATGTGATCAGACTCAGAGCAGGGTCGACGCCGCGAGCAGACCAATTGGTGAGGTAGGTGATCAAGTCATCATGGATGGGGCCGGCGGGGTTCATCTCGATCAATTCTCCTCGAATCAATTCGACCTTTCGATCGATCTGATCAAACGCTCCGACACGGACCATGGAGTCATATTCAGGAAGCGACAGGTGAAGTGTCGTTGTCATTTTTTGCAGTCTCCAAACAAATCTTGATCGACCCCAAAACCAGGATCAACTTACAAACCAGTGTACCAGACGACAAAACACAGGTCGGGCAAAACCAGCTCAACAATCCAGCTACCAACATCACAACACGAACGCGTGAGCGAGGGACCACCCCGGGATCCGCCGCCCGACTTGGAACGATTGGCAACGCCAATCAACCAACGCCTCCCCACGCTCATCCGCAGTTTAAAATTGTCAATTTACAATTTCACTTTTTCAATCGCCCGGAACCAACATTCACCTCACCCCTCCGAATTCTTGGCGAATCCGGCTACTTCATCGCGATGCGAAGCAGGTCGGCAGGAGTCGTTCGGCATTTGGACTGTTTCGCTAAGCGTCGTTGCTCCCTCGTACAACCGGGGCTAACGCCCAAACGGCTCACATGATGATGCCCGATCATTCCTGCCGACCTGCTCACCGTTTCCCGCGCGCACTGTTCCAATGCGCATCCATCTCCTGCACCGTCGGAATCTCCAACTGCCGGACCACACGGAACCCAACCCACGACGCATCAGTGTGATACCACAGACTCTTGGGCAACTGCGGATCCTGCTGCTTCCAATCTTCGGAACTGCCAAGCCGTGCCGCTGACCGCAACCGGTCCGGGTCATCGAACCAACTGCCGCCACGAACCACTCGCGGATACAATCGCTCCGGCACCGTCCAAGGGTTGATCAACACACCGCCCTCTTCGGGCATCGGATAGGACTCGCCACAAGCGTCCGCGGTCCACTCCGACACATTGCCGTGCATGTCATGCAGCCCCCACGGGTTCGGCTTCTTCGTGCCCACCTTCTGGTACTTGTCATTGCTGTTGTCGTAGTACCAACCGTACTCGTCCAAGTCGCCCTCGCCGAACGAGTACGCGGACGTCGTGCCAGCCCGACAGGCATACTCCCATTCGGCTTCCGTCGGCAGCCGATAGAAGTGTCCCGTTTGGGCACTCAGCCACTGGCAGTATTTGTTGGCCGCGTGCTGGGTCATGCAGACGGCGGGATAGCCCGCTTGTCCCATCCCAAAGCTCATCTCGGTGTAGGGCGGCGTCGGCTGACTGACCCCATCGACTGCGTCGTGGGTTGCCGGGTCAAAGTCCGTCCATCCACCATGCTTTTCGCGGCGGACCTCCGTCATCATGAACG
Organism: Rhodopirellula islandica; assembly: GCF_001027925.1. Taxonomy (NCBI): domain Bacteria; kingdom Pseudomonadati; phylum Planctomycetota; class Planctomycetia; order Pirellulales; family Pirellulaceae; genus Rhodopirellula; species Rhodopirellula islandica. The sequence goes on from NZ_LECT01000014.1 coordinate 118,876, forward strand.
GCTCGTACTCATCCCAAGTCACCTCGTGCTTGCCCATCCAAAACGGCGAGACCTTCACCCGCCGCTGCGGCCCTTCATCTTCCAGTCGGTCTGCCTCCTCCTCCGGGCTGCCCATCAAAAACTCGCCGCCCGGGATCGCGACCAAATCAAACTCCACCCCCGACTTCGGAATCGTCTCTCGGTAGTCCTGCATCTCGCCCGCGTCGTTCCCAAGTTCCGCCCGCACAACGATCCCCTCCCGAATCCGCGTCAGCAAAGACGCGTCATCCAGCGAAACCTCCGGCCCCACCTTCACCGCCGAGGCCGCTTCCTGGGCACCAGCGTCCTGGGCACGCGCGACACCGCCCATTCCAACGCCCATCCAACCCAACAGGCCACACCGAACCCAACCGCCAAAACGCATCACAAACCAATCCCATCACGAGGCAAGAATCCCCGCATTCTAACTCAACGACGCCGCGACCGCGGCTTGCTGCTAGCCCCTCGCACCGTAGCCGGATTCGCCAAGAATTCGGATCCTGCATCCACCCGCCGCGTCAGCAAGGCCGAACCACCATCTTCCCACTCCGAATTCTTGGCGAATCCGGCTACGACCGACGCAACTCGAACAACCGAATTCTTGGCGAATCCGGCTACCAAAATCCCAACCCGACGCGTCAGCGAGAGACCGACCTGTATTCCTGACGAATCGAGCGACGAGAGGTGGTCCCTCACTCACGTATCGGGTTGTGATAGGTGAGCCAACCACCAAACACACGAACGGCACGAAAAACCAAACGCAACCTTTCGTGTGCTTCGTGTCTTTCGTGGTTCAAAACGACGCGTCGACCAATTCACACAACTCGGAACGCCCTCGCTCTTTCGCAACCGAATTCTTGGCGAATCCGGCTACGAGGTCGTAAATCCGGCTACATCCGACGCTGCACTGCCCGGCGTCGGATTCCAACGACGATTCCAAGGGCCGACAGCAACACCAGCGAGCCCGGTTCCGGCACCGCCGTGGCGTTCGCCGTCGTGAACCCGATGTCGCGGAACGAAGCCAGTGTCAGTTCACTGAGGAAAGAATTCGGATTCAGCCATCCGGTCATCAACTCGTCCCGCATATCGCGGCCCAACGAGTCCGTGATTCCCGTCAGGCCGGACCCATTCAAGTTTTCGTTCCAGTGCCCGCCTGCCGTGCCAGCCCCACCTTCCGTTTCGATGTCAGGGGTCCCCGTCTGTCCAAACTCGGACTGCCAAACGGCGGTGGCCTCCACGCCAATGAATTCGGATCCCGACACCAAATCATTTTGTGTCCACAGGGTCCCCAGCCCAAGGACATGCCCCATCTCATGCAAAATCAACGAGTTCAACTGATCGCCGGACAAGCTGAACAGGTCCTCCTCGTCAAAGGTCATCTGCCCATCCGTCGCCAGCCAATAGTCCGACGCATCTCTGGCAACTTGGTTCCAACCGGCGCTCCCCAGCGTCCCGCCCACACCATCGATGGATGACGTGGCCGCATCGATGTAGATGTCCGACAGGACCTGCCCGGTCGTGGCCGAACTTCCACCGGTTCGATATTCAATGAAGCCGTCTTGATACCCGGTCAGCAACCCTTGCCAAGTATTGGCAGCGGTCTGAAACGCCGTCTCCAGTTGGGCATCGCCCGAGTAATTCACGTGCAGGGTCAGCGACGCCTCCGCGCGGCACGGAAAGACAAAGCACAGCGGGAAAACGATCCAAGCCAGAACCCGCCCACATCCACCCCATCGACATCCGATCCCATTTGCCATCCCACGCCCCCGCACACACGATCCACACAACCAAAAAAACCCGAGGAGACACGCTCCACGGGCATTGTAGTCACGACGATTCAGCGGCGTTGGAACGAGGCTCACTTTGCAATCCGGCAATCTCAGCTCTCGCCAACACCGCAACGCGGCTCGCGTCGAGGCACTACAACTCGCGGGCCTTTCGTTCGGACAATTGTTTTTGCAACGCTTTCACCTGCCCATTGTCCGGTGACAGCGTTAGCAAAATGCGCACCTCGCTGGTTGCCTGATCCAACTTCCCGACTTTCATCAACAGCTTCACTCGCCGCAAACGCATCCCGATGTTTTCAGGAAACTCATTCAGGGAACGGTCCAACGCACGCAACGCCTTTTCCGGTTGATCGAGAGCCTCAAAAACCTTCGATCGCCAATCTTCTCGCTCGCCGAACGTCAACTCCCGCTTCGACCTTTCCGGGAACTCCAACAACTCCAAGGCATGATCCAGGAACAGACGTTTGTCTTCCTCGTTGTCCAACTTCGACGACGCCGCGAAGATGACCACCGGATCATCAGGAATCAACCGCGTTTTCATCTGCTCCGCATCAAGCTGACCTTCCACCTTCTCCAAGATATCATCCATTCGGTGGCGAGAGTAAGTCAAGGAATCTCGCCAGTGCGGCAGGGCCGCGTCCAACCCGATCTCATTCAGCAAACGCTCTCCGGTGATGTACGCCAGCTCGGGCTCACTCGGGTGCAGCTGTCGCGCTCGCAACAAGCAGAGTGTCCTCCAGTTTTCCGGCACCGGTACATTCCCGCTGGCCGTCTGCAGGTCGGTGGCGCGACCGTACTTGGCCAACCAAGCGTAAGGCTGCCACGCCAACGGGCACACCTGCAACGCCTCCAAACTATTTCGAACCATCGCGGCGCGCAGCTTGGATTGCAGCGAGCTATCACGGGATGGATCCAACATGAACTCGCAAATCATTGCGAACTCCAGCCGAATGTCGATGTCCTCGGGGGTCAACGCCACAGCGGCGGAGGCCAACTCAAATGCCGCCTCCGGACGCTCCAATATCAATGCATCGAAGGCGGCCACTTTGGAACGATCCGAGTAAAAATATCGACTTCGGAACTGAATGGCTCCGATCGCGATCAAGATCATTCCCACCCCGGCAATCCCGCCCCAAACGGTCTTGCGTGAGAAACTTGACTTGGATCTCTGCGGACTCTCACGCAACCGTTGCCGCGCTCCTCCCGATTGCGTTCCCACTCCACTGAGAAGCCCGAGCACGACCATGGCTAAAACAGCCGTGGCAGGCACTCGCAAACCGAAGTCCACCCCGCTATGTGCCACGACCGCAATGATTCCCATTGCTGCTCCTGCCGACAATCCATCTCGACGGCATTGGGTGACCGACAACCACAAGGCTGGCCCAATGAGCAAGATCAAAGCCAACAGGCCGAACACCCCATATTCACACAGAACATCCAAGAACTCATTGTCCGCTCGAAGTGAACGCAATTTCCAATTGTTCCATTCTGGGTCACCGCTCTGATAAACATTGTCCCAGTACCGGTACGTTTCGCCCCCCGATCCTAACCAAGGGAAATCCGGCACACTCTGCAGAGCCGAGGCCCACAAATGAAAACGCCCGTCCTCCGCATAACGGTCCGCCTCCGCCAGCATGTTCAGGCGAGATTCTCGGAAATCGAATCCGACCCAGATCAAAACCAACACGGTCGGAACAGCAACCAAGCCCGTCATCATCACGCCTCGACTCGCGTTACTGGCGCGCAGACGGAGCAACATGACGATCGACACACCCGCCACGATGGAAAGCACCCCGCCGCGAGAACCACACGCGATCAAACTGGCAAACATGAAACTGATGGCCACCAGCAACCATCCCACGGTCGGGTCCGTCAACAGCAGCCGATACCAATGTCGGCCCATCACTGACAACCGCTCCACCAGCAATCCAATCGTCAGCCCCAAACACAGGTTCAGGAAAAACGGGTAGTGGTTCCGATTGACGAAGGGACCAAACCCAAGGCCCCCCTCCATGTCATAGGTCCAATAGGTCAGCCCATCGTGGGAACCGAAGTGCTGCGCCAAACCAAACAGAGCCAGCATCGTTCCCGTGATCGCCGCCACCAGGCTCAAGCGATGCAAGCAGGCTCGCGGCGAACGGAAATTCTGAACGACGACGAAGATCCCAACCAGCAACAGCACCCGGAACATCACCTGGAAACTGCCCGCCGGATACAGCGACAACCGCTGCCCCACATCCCAGCGCGGCAACCATGAAACGGACAGCACCTCCTGCAGATCCCACTGCGTCCACTCCGAAACGCCAGGTGCAAGCACCTGGATCAAACCCGCCGGCAAAATCCACTGGTGGATCGCAGCGACCGCGGCCAACCCCAGCAATCCCAGCATCACCAAGATCGAGGGAAGCCTTCCGTTCCAGCGGACCGGCCCATCCGCCAAACTCCCCACCCCGTAGGCCAACAGCGCCATCGAAACTCCTGCCGTCAACAGGAACTCCGGAGTCGCGCCCACGCACCCAAACGCCCAAGGCGCAATGGCGACACAACCATAAAAGATCCATTCACTCACACGCTGACATGCCAAGGCCACCGAGCGATCTTCAAACGAAGAGGCTTTCATCTACCAACCAAGTGGGGATACAAAAAAAGACGACCACATCAAATGCGGTCGTCCTTGATGACGATTGAGCGTTTCAAATCGGATCTAAATTAAATGGACCGACGGGATGGACGTCTTTGTCTCAGCTCAACATTGCCCCGAACGTTCAACGGACGAAACCAAGAGAGTCGCTTCGAATCGGACATCTTCAGTTGCCGACAAATCGGTTGACACTGCTACCTACATACCGGCATCGAGTACCACGACGAGCCGTGAATTCCCAATTTTCAATGGTTTCGCCATCAGATACGACGGCCGAATCCACAAGCGGTTGAACCTGCAACTCAGCCGAAGCGGGCTGACGAGCCGACAGCAAAGCACATACTGCGAGACTGCAACCCAGTAAACCAGCAAAGGTCATTTTCTGTTTTTTATTCATCTGACTCTCATTTTCCTTCAATTAGGTACTGGAGTGTATCTCATCAGTCGACGCAAACCAAGCTCAGCTGAAACAAATCGACAAATTTTCACTCGTCCTCAAACAGCCGCATTGGCGACATTTTTCCTTGAGCTTCGACGCACACGCCGGTAGGCCGCTGCACCGCCACCAAACATCAGCAACGCCAAACCGGTGGCAGGCTCCGGCACAGCCGTGACCGAAAACGCATAATCAAAGTCATCGAAGAAAGGCGTGATCGTATTGGCAGCGGTTTGAAAGTTCTGAATCGACTCCCCATCTCCGATTCCACTCATGACAACTCCCCATTCGTTGACGGGCAACAGAACATCGAACTCGTCCAATTGATCATCATCCGCGTTCATGTTTGCAACCACGGAAAACCAATACTGCTCATTTGCCGTTACCGCAAAAGGAGAAAAGTCCGCGGAATAAGAGAAAACCGTGGAATCAATGGCCGTCTCATTTGCTTCGCCTGGCGTGAAAGTGCTCGACGTTAAAAGTGTAGACGGCTCAGCACGACCTTCGGTCGCGTTGAAACCATCGGAGTAGACTCTTACCGTAAACGAATCAGCACCAGTGGACCCCAATCCTGTAGGGGAGTCCGTGTACACGCCAATCCAAGAAAAGTTGGTGACGGTCAAGTTCGATCCAAACGAGAAATTGTCAAAGATCGTTGCGAAGTCTGAAAGATCTCCCAGTACATTCGGATCAGCGTCGAATTGCGATTGCAGCCCAGTGGCTCCGGCCAATGACCCAGCAGGGATCTGCGAGTAAACCGCTGCGTTTGCTGAGTTCGTCAAGGTAGCAATCGCTGCAATCGCAGCCAAAACCGCACCATAGCGGGATGAACTGGCGAACCGATTTTTCTTCATCGTTTTTCACTCGAAAAAATGGAAGGTAGAAAGAACAGAGCCGGATGGCTTACGCGGCCAAACCCCTCCGCAGGGACGCCATGCTCGACAAATCCTATTCACGCCCCCAGAAGGTTGCAATGGTGGAGACTGGAAAGATAGGTAATATCGGACGATTGCTCAGACGCGAGGTCACTACCGCGAAAAGAGGGGGGACAATGAGGTGCCTCATTACCTCGCCGGAAACACCTAAAGGAAACTGAACCTCCCTTGCACGCAAAACAATATGAACCGCAGATTGCAAGCTCTTCGCTAGAAATGACGCGAGAAAATCCGGCGTTTTGACCATCTCACTGGCCGCCGCCTCCACGTGTCCCACAAAACGACGCCCCGAATGGAGACCCAAGTAAGTGTCTAAGCAGGTACGCAGGTGTCTTCGGGTATGTGAGCCGTTTGGCGTTAGCCACGGTTCCCGCGCACAACCGTGGCGAACGCCTTTCGATGGCGGCCGCCGCTTCAATCCGACCTGACTACCGATAGAAACACCTGAATCTCACGACCGGCGATGCAGTGCAAACGACCGCCCCCGTTGCCACTGATGATCCCAATCAACTCGCCCGACTCAGCAAACAGCCCCCCGCCGGACATCCCCGGCACGGAGACCTGATCCAGAACCAGGTATTCAACGGGAGCCCCCTCGATCTCACGGCGGGCACGTTTTTGATCGATCACACTCGCGCTGATCCGCTCCACGCCGCCGCTGCCATTGAGATTGGCCAGCCAAACCTCGGCGTCTGTCCAGTCGCGGCCGACCTCGGCATGGAAAACCGCTTGAGCGATCCGCCCCGGTTCCGCCACCGGCCAGTGCACCTGCAACAACGCCAGGTCTCTTCCAGGATCTTGCCCGATGACCTCCACCGACCGAAACCGTCGCGGCTCAGCGTCGGTGCCCCCGGACACCAAGCCAGTCGGCTCGTCCAAGAATGCGAGCAGCTCCACGTCCAAGTCGACGAGTTGCGCAACCACATGTGCCGCCGTCAAGACTCGAAAGCCCTCTGAATCAACCTCGACAATGACACCAACGCCGGTTTGACCGTTCCCGCTTCCTCGACGTCCGCCGGCCGCTTCGCTTTCAGAGCCGGTTTGAATGACTCTCACCAAAGAAGCGAACGCCCGGTCAAGCGACACAGGCTCGTTGACCGGTTTCACAGAGGCCGCGGACACGGAAGACACCGTGGGCTCAAACAATTGGTCTGCCAATGTCGGCGTTTCCGACACGGAATCCTCCGGCTCTGTCTGCGGCTCCTCTGCCCCGGCAGCCAACTCCGAACGGACAGGTTTCGGGCGACCGCTTTCCTCTTCCATCCGCGCGGGCAGTCCCACATCCTCGCGTGAGGAGGGCACCCCGGCAGAAGGTGTGAACGAACGAACACCTGGATTCGCCAAACCGGAATCCAACGCCGGGCTCGGTCCTGCCGGATTGCCTGGCACCGACTGCCCCGCAGCCACCGACTCGGCGGAATCCGCGGCAACCCCCGTCTCGGGTGATGTCCACAGCGCAGGGGTCCAGACGATCTCGGGCCAGTGCGGATGATCCTTGAGCAACAAGTACCCAAACTCACCGCAGACCGCGAGCAAGCACAGAAGTGTCAGTAGTTTTTTCATCGCATTCAATCCTTCAACGCACCGACCAAAGAAAGCTCCTAGCCACTAGCTCCTAGTGGTCTGTCACGACTTGTTTTTAGGGTAGTGGACGAGGCGACGAGTCCTGAACTGGCGTCAAAACCAAGGACTCGTCGCCTCGTCCACTACGATCAACCTTCACTTTTAACTTTGACAGACCACGAGCTCCTAGCCTCTCACCCTTCCGAATTCTTGGCGAATCCGGCTACATCCAACTCGCATCTCGCATCTCGCGGAGCACCAACCCAAACGGCACAACCTTAGGCGAGAAAAACGCCCCCCCATCCATGGTAGAGCGAACACAGAGAAAGGAAATCAAGTTGACGACGCAAAAACAACCACGGTGCGAGCAAGCCACCTTTCAGGCGGTTAGCGGCGGAGTGAATCGCATCGGGCTCGCCTTTCCGTCCAAGCACCAACCGTCCACCTCACCAACCGGATCGCCGCCTCCACAAAGGCGACCCCCGCAAGCGTGTACAGCAAGTCAGCCGTTCCGAATCCCCGAGTTGGGATCCAACGCTGGCCGACTTCCATTCCCAGCAAAGCGAGCAGAATCACCAGCAGCCCAGTGACTCGGACTCGGTCCAGTTCCCGAGTGCCCAACCAGCCCGCAGGGACCGCGGCCACCAGGCCCGCCATCACGAATGTTCGAAAATCCCCCCGGTCGTCCAGCCACACGACCCAGGCGTGTGGCAAGAACACCAGGTCCCCTGCCGTCGTCGCCGGCTTCCACAGCGCATAGACCGACACGAGCAACGCCAAGCAAGCCGCCGCCCCCGCCAACCACAAACGCACCGCCTTGCTCAATTTCATTCCATGATGAGAAGCCACTAGCCACTAGCCACTAGCCACTAGCCACTAGCCACTAGCCACTAGCTATCAGCTATCAGCTATCAGCTATCGGCCTTCCGAATTCTTGGCGAATCCGGCTACTCGCACCCACTGCCCACTGCCCACTGCCCACTGCCCACTGCCCACTGCCCACTGCCCACTGCCCACTGCCCACTGCCCACTGCCCACTGC